>JBNMNM010000024.1:0-15137 GCA_051275585.1 bacterium
GATACAATGGAAGATACTCAAGAATATGCAATCATCAAAGAGACTGTAGAATTAATGGCGTTAGTTCAAAAGCCTTTTTTTAAGGGCTTTGTTAATGCAAACTTGAGAAGCTTTCAACGAGAAAAACAACAGATTTACGAAAAACTATCAAAAGTCAAATATTTCATTCAGGCTAGTCATCCTGAATGGATGGTAAATCGTTGGAATGTTTTTTATACAAAAAATATTACTAAGGAAATACTTACAAATAATAATTTAGTACCTCAAATACAAATAGTTCTTTCTCCTGAACAAGAAAATAGTAATAAAGAATTTTTACAAAAGAATCATCAACTTACACCATTAGAACATACTTTTTCTGGATTTGAAGTTCAAAATTCAACACAATTATTCCAATCAAAAGAATATGTTGAAGGAAAATTCTTTATTCAAGACCTATCATCGCAAAAACTAATACCTCTGCTAAAAAACATACCAAAAACAACAATTTTTGATGCATGTGCAGCTCCAGGAGGAAAGTCATTTCATTTAGAATGGGCTTATCCTAATGAGATTAAGCAACTAGTTTTAGCAGATAATAATAAGTATCGATTGGAACGATTAGAGGAAAATAAGCAAAGACTAAAATCCAAAGCAGAAATTCTCTTCATGGATGCTCAATTTCCAACAGTAGAACAAAAATTCGACTTAGTTCTTGCTGATGTACCATGTACTGCAACAGGAACAATTCGTAAAAATCCTGAAATTAAATGGAAACGCACAATTCAGGATGTCAAAGAAAATCAGCAACTTCAGCTAGAAATTTTGAATGGTCTAAAAACTTGTGTATCACCAGAAGGCCATTTATTGTATATGACATGCTCTCTTGAAAGAGAAGAGAATCAAGCTGTTGTAAAACTGTTTTTAGAAGCAAATGAAGACTTTCAACTCAAAGCTTTTGAAAATACAATTGATGAAATTACCTCAGAAGGTTTTTATCAATGTTTTCCAACCTCCCAACAAATGGGATTTTTTGCCGCTCTTTTTCAGAAAAAATAACTCTATGCAAGGTTTGATTTATGAAAATTGCTCCATCAATTCTTTCTGCATCCTTCAGTAAACTTGGTGAAGAAATTGATGCTGTTGTTAAAGCTGGTGCTGATATGATTCATCTTGATATTATGGATGGATTATTTGTTCCAAACTTAACATTTGGTGCCCCAATCATTAAATCTTTACCACGACATGATGGAATTGAATTTGATGCTCACTTGATGATTCAAAATCCAGAAAATTCTATTGATAGTTATATTAATGCAGGAGCAAATCGAATTTCAGTTCATGTAGAATCAACGATTCATTTGCATAGACTTTTAAATTATATTCGATCAAAAGGCGTAAAACCATCAGTTGCATTAAATCCATCAACACCATTAACTAGCATTGAATATGTTTTAGATGATGTGGATATGGTTTTGATTATGACTGTAAATCCAGGTTATGGCGGACAATCATTTATTCCAACAATGCTTTCAAAAATTGAAGCATTAAAATCAATGATTGTAAAACGAGGTTTATCTGTAGAAATTCAGATTGATGGTGGAGCCAATAAAGACACTATTCAATCTTTAAAAGATGCAGGAACTGACATTGCCGTAGCTGGTTCAGCAGTATTCAACCAACCAGACTATGCAGAAGCAATTCGAATTTTAAAAGCATAAATTCTGCAAGATATAAAAAGGTGAGTATTTTCTTGCTCACCTTTCTTTCCTTTTTAATTATTTAAATAAAATAATTTACTAGGACTGGATTTTTTTGAAGGCTTTTTCAAGAGCAACTAAAAATCGTTTATATGATTCAATTGAGTACTCTCCCATATTGAATACTCGAAATACTGTGCTTGATAACTTTCCTTGTGCAGAATAAATCTGAAAAGTTTCTCCAGCCTCATTTTCTTCTGTATTTAGAATTTCAGCTAGTTCATCAAAATTTACATCTTCAGGAAGATAAATAGCAGTTCCTATGTTTTGTAAAGGCATATTATCTTTTTCAAGTAGCTTTAAACCTAGCTTTTGATATCCTTCTCGTAAAACTCTAGTTCTTTCTTGATACATCTCAATTCGACCAGAAAGACCACCACGTTCATTAAGATCATCAAGAGCTGCTTCCATTTCCAACAATGCACGAGGATTGATTGTATATGGATGCCCACCTGATTTTTGTTTCTTCCAAGTTTCAATAACATCTAAATAAGGAACCTTTCCTTTTGTTCCTTTTAATTCTTTAAGCAGATCTTTTGAAACTAAAACAAATGATAAATCAGGATTTGCGTGAAGTCCTTTGTTAGCCGAACCAATAACAACATCAATTCCCCAGTCTTTCGCTTTTAACTCTTCAACAAAAACAGTAGAGATACAATCAACAATAAATCGAAGTCCACGACGCTTTGCAATGGCTCCAACTTCTTCAACTGGATTCATGCTACAAGTGCTTGTTCCACCATGTACCATTCCAATTGTACCAACTTCATACTCTAAAATCATTTGTTCAATCTTAGTTGCACTCGGTTTTTCACCATACTCTAGTTCATATACAACAGCACGAATTCCACATTGCTCAGCAAAAGCAGCTTGTCTTTCTCCATAAGCTCCATTTGAAATAACTAGTATTCCTTTATCAGCCGTTGCACAAGAACCTACAGCCGCAGCAATAGCACCAGATCCTGCTGAAGTAAAAATAACAGCTTCATAATCTTCTTCAGCATCAAGAGCTTTTACTGTTTTTGAGCGAATTCGATCTAATAGAGGTTTTAATTCTGGCCCTCTAGGAACAATCGGATTTTTTGCGTATTCTGGAGCAACCGCATTCACCTTATCTGAAAGATGAAAAATGGCGGGAGTAAGAGAGACTCTTTTCATCATATTTTTATTTATTTGTTTATTTTAGAAGAGACCTCCTCATCAAAGAGAAGGTTGACTTAATTACATATTTTTCAAAGTTGCCTGCCAAGAATCTTTTAATGTATCAAGATCCTCATCAAGAATACTTTTTCCATCTAGTTTGAATTGAAGCTTACTCCCTTCCTTAACTTCCCCAAGATAGAAGATAGAATCACCATTCATGATTGCTTCAAATTTTTCTTTGTTTTCAGGTCGAACTGTTAATACAAATCGACTTTGACTTTCACTGAAAAAAAATTTATCAGCTCTTAACTGACTCGCTTGAATTACTTCATCTAATTTAAGATCAAGTCCGTATCCACCAGCAAATGCAATTTCTGCAAGTGCAACAGCAGCACCACCATCAGAACAATCATGATTACTTGCAACCAATCCTTGTTGAATCGCTTCTGCTACTTTGTGATAACGATTTTTTGCTTTTTCAAGATTTACTTTAGGAACATTTGCTCCAAGGAACCCTTTTTGATGATAATACTCAGATCCACCAAGTTCATCAAAAGTTTCTCCGATTAGGTATACAAGATCTTTTGGTTGTTTTACGTCCATTGTAATACATTTCCGCACATCTTGAACTTTACCAACAGTTGAAAAAAGAACTGTTGGAAGAATGGAAATTTTTTGTCCATCCAACACAGCATCATTTTTCATACTATCTTTTCCAGAAATACAAGGAACACCAAAACCTACGGCATATTCATAAAGAGCCTTGTTTGCTCGAATCAACTGAGCCATCTTGTATTTTCCATCAGGAGTATGATCTGACTCAACAGGATCAGGCCAACAGAAATTATCAAGACCTGCCACTTGATCTAATGGAGTTCCAACAGCAACAAGATTTCGAATTCCTTCATCGATTGCACATGCCATCATGTGATAAGAATCAATTGCGGAGTATCGAGGACAAATTCCGTTTGCAACAGCAATTCCTTCCATTGTATCAAAGATCGGACGAATCACAGCCGCATCACTTGGCCCATCATTTTTAATTCCAGTTAAAGGCTTGATTACACTTCCGCCTTGAACTTCGTGATCATATTGACGAATCACAGACTCTTTTGAACAAATATTTAATGTTCCTAAAAGAGTTTTTAATTCTACACCTAAATCTTCAGGTTGAGCAAAATCTGGCTCAGATAATTTTGGTGGAGTCCATTTTGCTGGAATTTCCATTGGAGGTAATCCTTCATGCAAGAATTCCATTTCCAACTGAGCAACTAATTTTCCATCGTAGTATGCTTCTAAATATCCAGAATCAGTAAACTCACCTAAAACATTCGATTCAACTTGAAGTTGCTTTGAAAGCTCTAAGAATCGTTCAATGTTTTCTTTTGGTACAGCTAGAGTCATTCGTTCTTGAGCTTCTGAGATAAAAATTTCCCACGGATGAAGCCCTTGGTATTTTAATGGAGCTTTATCAAGATGAAGTTTACAACCACCACTAAAGATAGCCATTTCACCAACAGATGAAGAAAGTCCACCAGCACCATTATCTGTAATACAACTATAAAGTCCTTCTTCTTTTGCTTCCCAAAGGAAATCAAACATTCGTTTTTGTGTGATTGGATCTCCAATTTGAACCGCACTTACTGGAGAATTTTCATCAAGAGCTACAGATGAAAATGTTGCTCCGTGGATTCCATCAAGACCAATTCGGCCACCACACATTACAATCAATTCACCTGGTTCAATATCTTTATCATGTCCAAGAGTATCCAAATGTTTCGCTGGCATCATTCCACCAGTTCCACAGAAAACAAGAGGTTTTCCAACAAAACAATCATCAAAAACAATTGCTCCATTTATTGTAGGAATTCCACTTTGATTTCCACCATGTTCTACACCTAAACGAACTCCTTCATAAATCCGAGATGGATGTAAAAGACGTTTTGGTAATTTTTTATCATAAGTAGGAGAGCCAAAACAAAATACATCAGTATTAAAAAGAAGTTTTGCACCCATTCCTGTTCCAAATGGATCACGGTTTACACCTACGATTCCAGTTAAAGCCCCGCCGTATGGATCAAGTGCAGATGGAGAGTTATGGGTTTCTACTTTAAATACAAAACTCCAATCATCATTAAACTTAATTACTCCAGCATTATCTTTAAATACTGATAGACACCAATCATCTTTTCCTAAAGCTTTTCGAATGTCATTGGTCGATTGCTTAACATAACTTTTGTAAACAGATTTAATCTGTTCTACATTTCCGTTTTCATCTTCATAGGCAACTGTTGCATTGAAGATTTTATGCTTACAATGCTCTGACCAAGTTTGAGCAATTACTTCTAATTCAATATCAGTAGGCTGTTCTGGTAAGCCTGCTTCTTTTCGTTGCTCAATTACATCCGATTTTTGAAACCAACTGTAGATAACATCAGCTTCTTCTGTAGAAAGAGCAAGAGTTCTCTGTTTACTCAGTTCTAAAATGCTATCAACAGAAGAACAATCAAGAGTTTCAACTTTTACTTCTGAATGAGCTGTAGGATCAGGCATAGAACGAAGAATGTCTTTTTCTTGTTCCCATTCAGCTTTTTCAATGATGTGTGTTCGTTGAATCAATGGATTCATCAAAATATCACTTGCAATCGATTCAATGTCCTCTTTTGAAAACTCTCCTGAGATCAAATAAGTCATTGAAGAAGCCACTCTTTCATCACCTGTGAATTTGGGTGATAATAAAAGTTCTAAATTTTCCTTAGCTACTCTCCCTGCATTATCAGTAACTCCTGCACGAAAACCAACTTCCACTAACCAATCAAAAGAAAGTCCATCTGCTAGGAGTTCATCTGCTGAAAAAACATTCAGCACAGGATCAACAAATAACTTTTCTGCCAAAGAAGAAAGTTGCTCTGAACTCTCAATTCCGTGGTGTTTGATTGTATAACTTTCAATCGTTCGAATATCTTGAACCTGATTCCAGCCCGCCTTTTGGAACATTTTTTTAGTCTTAGATCCAGTTGGGTCAGGAAGATTCGGCTTTAAAGCAATTTCAATTCGATGATACATACAGGATAAGTAGTCAAAGGTTGAATTAAAAATAAATAGTCCTCATCAGTCATAAAAAGAACGGACAAAGGATAAAGCATTCCCTCAATCTATGCAATGGCCTATGCTACTTTCAGCAAAATTTTAGAAAAGAAACTCAACATTTTTAAAATTTTTGTAGATTTGTAGTTTAATAGAGGAAAAGATACAGCAATTGATTCTTCGAAATTCTAACTATTTTTGAAAGAGGATTTGTGTGTCTAATACTTTTTTCATATCAAAATCATCCTAAATATTCCTTAATTTTAATTTCTAATCGTGATGAATTTTATAACCGCCCTACTGATCCCATTCACTTTTGGAAAAATGACTCAAATCTATTAGCAGGAAAAGATTTGAAAGATGGTGGCACTTGGTTGGGGGTTCATCGAAATGGACGTTTTGCTGCAATTACAAATTATCGAGACTTTATAAATATGAAGGAAGTTGCTCCTAGTCGAGGACATCTTGTTTCAAATTATCTTTCAGGAGAACAATCTCCTCTTGAATATCTTCAAGGTCTTGAAAAAGATGCAAAGCAATACAATGGGTTTAATCTTTTAGTTGGTGACCAACTAAATCTTTTTTACTTTTCAAATGAATCAACAGGAATTACTCAAGTTCAAGCTGGAATTCATGGGTTGAGCAATCACCTTCTAAATACTTCATGGCAAAAAGTAGAAAAAGGAAAAGAAGGACTAGAAAATCTTATTACACAAAATTTTTCTGAAAATGATTTTTTCGAATTATTATCAGGCCGAGAAAAGGCTCCAGATGAGATCTTACCTGATACAGGAGCAGATATTGAACTTGAACGAGAGTTATCATCTCTTTTTATTTCCATTCCAGATCACGGATATGGAACTCGAAGCTCCAGTATTTTACTGATTGAACACACAGGAAAAATGAAAGTCATCGAAAGAATATGGGGTAGGCCTAATCAAAAAGAGGGAATTCAACACTTTGAAGTTTCTCCATCTAAATAATCAACATTAGATGGAGGTTTTCTAATTATAACAAATTTTATTCTGGTGATTTTGTTGTTGTTTCTCGAGCCATAAAAATAAATAAAAATGTAAGTATGATATAAATAACGCCTAACATTCCTACTCCATTTTTAATTCCAGCAAAAGCTATCACACTACCAAGAACAACAGGTCCAAGTGCTTGTCCAAACTTATCAACAGCTCTCTGAATTGCCATTACTCGTCCTTGCCCCAAAGCATCTGCTTCTTTTAGGTTAAGAACAAATACAGTTTGAGCAACATCACCAAAACTACTTGCAATTCCAAGAAGAAGAATCATAGCCAAAACAGCATAAAAACCTTCATATAAAAAGAAAATACAAAGTCCTAAACCACTTAGCAAACCAGCAGTAACAATGTATTTTTTTTGACTTGGAGAACGATCAATCAAACGACTAATGATTGGAGCAATATAAATCATACAAAGTCCAAAAACCATCAATGCACGTCCAATATCAGATTGAGTAGTTCCAATTTGATTCAAATAAATAGGACTCAAGTAGAATAAGACTCCTACAAGCACTACTGAATTTGGAATCATACAAAAGGCAAAAATACTAAATACATTCTTTTTAAAGAAGAAATGAAAAAACTCTTTAAAGTCTGCTTTTTCTTCAACAGTATGAACTACTTCTTCTTTAACTGGTTTATTAAAGTAATCTCTTAAGAAAATGAATGATAAACTGATTGGTAACAATACAAGAGCTGCAACTACATAGAATACGGCTGCATACCCTAAACGATCAGCAAGCATTGCTCCAACGGCTGCTCCACAAATAATACCAGCAAAAAGTCCTGCAAAAAGATGAGACATTCCCTGAGCTTTTGTTTCTTGACTGCTGTTTTTAACAACAAATCCTTGAACAGCCATCCAAGTCAATCCATAACCAAGCCCTACAACTCCTCTATAAAGGGAAAAGGCAATCGGGTTATTGGCAATTGCACAAAGAAATGCTCCTATAGCAGTTACAATAATTCCAAAAAAGAATGGTTGATGCCAACCTTTTTTATCCATCCAAGTTCCACCTGGAACTAGCACCAACACAATAGCAAGCATTTCAATACTGATTGGAAGTCCAAGAATAATATCTCTTGATAAACCAAAAAATTCTGTTGGCGTAGCAATTAGCAACTCTCTCATATAGAGCGGCAAAAATGAATTTGATAATGCGGCCGCAAAAAAGAACATAAATGCAATGGGACGAATCAAGGCATGCGCTGAATCTGCCTCAAGTTCTTCAGTTTGTACTGAGGATGTCTCTAACTGTTTTCGAATAAAAATAAAAATAAAAATGATTAGCTCTCCTACAAAAAGAAAGGAGATTACAACAACAGTTAAAGAATCTAATACAATTTCTTGAATTTTCTTACCAATTACAGCTTTTGATAATGTAAGTTCAACATAGCCTTTAATATCAGAACCTTTCTTTAAAGGATATTGAACTTGATAGATCTTATCTTTACCTAATAAGAAACGACTCCAAAAAGAACTTTGATGGCTCTTTTCTTGAACCTTATCAAGATTTGATTTTGCTAGTTTAGGCTCATAAAGTACTTTATGATTATGATTTGTAATTTTAATTGTCTCAATTTCATCAGCAGTTTGAACAATTTCTCCAAGAATTTGATCAACTTTTGTTAATCGATCAATTTGGATTCCTTTAGAGAGAAGGTTCTCAATTCCTAATGTAAACAATTGAGTTACTGTTTTTGTCTTATTTTGAATAATTTCTAAATAGTTATTCCGAAACTCTTGTGAGTTATAAAAAGAGTAAAAAAGCTGGGCTAGCCCTAAAACAAACAGAATTAAAATTGATAGCCTTAATTTAGGTATTGTTTTTTGGTTAAAATTCACAACTGTAAACAATCCTAGAAACAGTAAAATACTAGCAATCATTACTGTTAAACCTAAGATTTTTAAGTTTTGGAATATAACTTCTTTTGTTTTCTTTTTAATTAATTCTTGTTTAAACGAAATATTAATGGTTCCTGCCCATTTCTTTCGCCAGTTTTGAATTGGCAGAAGAACATAGTATTTACCATCAGTTAGAATATAGTTCTCTAATTGTGGCTTTTGATTCTTACTAAAATTCTTCCGAATATCAGTAGAAACCTGACTTCCAGTGAGACTTTCATCCAAACTATGAATAATAGTTCCATCAGGTAGCGTAATTGAAACATTATCTAAAGCTGGATTATTTTTCTTCACATCTTTTAGTAATGCTTTAATTCCTAAGAACTTTTGAAGATCTTTTCCAAATCGAAGGGCTTTATCCACTTTTCTTTGGAAATCTTTCCCAACAGCCTCATAACTTGAAATGAGTGTTTTTAAGTAAACCTTTTCAAAGGAAGAAATACTTAAAACAGCATTTAACCCTTGTGCTAATAGCAAAACAACAAGAACTCCAAAGAATATCTTAAACCGAGAAACTTGACCTTCTTTTTTCATCTGGAAAAACTCAACAACCGAATTGGGTTAATAATTGGAAACACTAACATCCTAATCTAAAAAAACTTCAAGCACTTTTACTTTATCAGGATCTAAATTTTCTAACTTAAATAAAATAGGTTGAACCTCATCCTGTTTACCAGCTTGAATTAACATTGCAGCATAATTGTAATACGCAACTGCGGACTTAGGCTCTATTCTAACTGCATCTTTAAAAACTTTTTCTGCTTCATCCCATTTTTTTTGTTTTGTTAGAGTAATTCCTAACTGGTGTAATGCATAAAAATAATTTTTTTTCAAATTTGTTGCAGATTCATAATTTTTTTCTGCTGCGTCTAATTGTCCTAAATGTTGTTGGCAAAAGCCCAGATAATAAAAGTACTCTGCTGAACTCTTATTTGCTTCCTCTTCTGAGTCAAGTAGTTCAATTGCATCCATATATTTTTTTTGTTTAATCAAACGAATTACATTGTTTAACTTATCTTCTTGAAGAAGAAGGGATTTATGCTGAATTTTAGATTTTTCTATCCCCTCTTTTACAATCATTAATGATTCAAGAGAACTAACTAGAGACTCTGGATACAATAATGATTCATAGAGAATTGAAATTGCTTCTTTTGGTGATCGAACTTCATGTTTTCGTTCTAATAGATAAGTCCGATCATAACAATATTCATCAAATTTAGAGGCAATATCAATAATTTTTGCTTCAATAGAGTTGATATTACGGGTCATTAATTGATTAATAATTTCCTGTAATTTTTCTTCTTGAACATAATGTGGAAGTTGCTCTTCTAAGGTATATCGTTCCTCAATTTGAATTCCTTGAGAGTCTGTATTAGATTGATTAAACCAAATACATGCATACAAAACAGCAATACAAGATTCATGAGGAATTTCTACTTCTTTTGCTAATGCATAACTAAACAAAGCTCTAGAGTATGCTAATTTATAAACACCTACTCGATGTTCTAAGTAAGGAATAGTTGCATCAAAATACTCTTGAATTTTTCTCACTTCAGGAATCATAACCTTTCCAACCTTTACGGTTTCAAGAGCACTTAATAATTCATCTGGAAGATTTTGAAAGTATTTTTTATATAAATTACTTTTTGGTGAAATATTAACAAAAATATTTCGAGGTTTTATTACTTTATAACGACTTTGAACACCTAGCCCTTTTAAACGAATGGCGGGTAACTCTTCAACTTCAAAAATATGTTCTACGATTCGTTTTGTATTTTCTCCAATATGAATATCACCTGGAGTTCCATTTCCTTCTAGTCGTGCTGCATAAATTAAAGCTCCTCCTTGCCCTGTATAATCCTCAACAGTTTCAGCTCCCATCATTACCATACGAAGCTGATCAATCTCTTTTCCTGTTGATGGATTTGAAGTATTAATTCCAACTCGAATCTGTAAAGTCAGTTGATTAATATCAAGATCTTTTCGATCTTCTACTGGCATTGAAAGAAGACGACTTGAAATTTCAGAATAATTATCATGAATCAGTTCTTTTAAAATTTCATTGATGTCTCCTACTGTTTCCTGCATCGCAAGACCACAAAAGATTCCATCAAAAGCATGAAAAGGACTTGGATGAAGATTATCTTTTACAATTCCAAATGTAGCTACAATTTGATCACCAATCGTTTTATCTCGAAAACCGTGATACTGAGCTAATAAAATATGAGTTTCACGGAAAAACTGGGTCATGATTCCACCCATTAAACGTTCTCCTAAAATCATATTCATTCGGGTATAACCACATAAATCAGTGATTAATTCAGTTGCCTCAATTAAACCTAATTTTTGTTTTCCTTCTGCAATTAATCGAGAAACTCCTGGATTTAACCTTTCCATCGTTTCTTCAAGCAATGAATTTGCTTTTGCCATTTGCCGATTTGCTTCAACTAATTCAGAGGTTCTCTGTTCTACTTTTTCTTCTAAATTGCGACTATAATCTTCAAGTTTTGTGTATGAATCATTAAGTTCCTTTGCCATTCGATTAAATGAACGAGCTAAAGATCCAAGTTCATCTTTATTAGCAATTTTAATTTCTTGTGAATAATTTCCTTCTGCAATTAAATGAGTTCCTTCTTTTAATTTATGAATTGGGACAACAATTTGTTTTGCTAAAATAAACTTGATTCCTAGCGAAAAAATCAAACCACCAATAAAAATCACAGCAAATGTGGTAAATGCATTAATTCTTGTTTTTACATAAGTCTTTGCACTAATTCGAACCATCAACATTCCAATAGGAACTTTTGATAAATTTTGAATTGGTTCATACTTTGCTAAAAAACCACCACGTTCAATATTTGCATATTTATAATCATTTCCTTTTAGAACTTCTCTTACAATATGGGGTTTGGTTGCAATGATTTGAGCCCAACTTGCTTCATTACTATTAACATTTGTTACTAATAATGTGTGATTTTCATAAATTGCAGAATCTGCATTTGTTTTTTTGCTAATTTCTCTAATAATTTCAGAATGATTACTGATAATTTTACGTACAATAATAATCCCAACTAAATCTTTTTTTCCACGAGAATATACTGGTGCAGCTCCTGTAAGAACCAAAACTTGATTTGATTTCCCGCCTTGAGGTTGCTCAATTGGAATTTCTTCCAGTTGTAATGCAGATAAAGGTAGTAACTCAGTTCCTGCAACCGTTTTTCCTTTTAGTACTTGTTCTTCTAAATTAGAATTAATCAAGTAACGGTCACCATATCGTGTTGGTTGATGTGCACGAGTAATTACATTTCGATTTCGATCAATTACAGTAATCATATCAAGACCATTCAAGGTCATTGTTTTTGCTAAGTCTCGTCCTAAACGTTCATTCAAACGTAAGCTAAATAAGGCAACTAATGATTTATCCTTTGCATAAGAACGGGCAAGATTTTCTGCATCTGAAACTTTAGTTTTATAAATAAGGGAAGCAATTTTTAAATCAGAAGAAACTTTATTTAATGCCTCTTCTTGAATTTTATTCCCAAAATAAATAATTGAGTATGCTGTTGCTAAAATCATAGGAACAAATAAGGCCGCAAAAAAGCCTAAATTCAACTTAGTTCCTAATTTTAAGTTTTTCATAAAAATTCCTGTTTCTTCTCAAGCAAGATTCTAAAAATGATATTTTTTAAAAATAATCATTAATTCTCATTTTCATCTTGATGAATTATAAAGAATGAATCTAAGTTCATTCTTTGAATTAATTCTTTCTTTTATCTGCCAGCATGAGCACTGCAAGAACTGTAACTAAAAGTATTTTTTCTGTAAAACTTCTTTATTCTTTCAACGAGATTTTTTATGAGCTTTCTTGATTTAGTCGAATCTGTAGGAGAAAACCAACTTTTTAATCCTACACCAGAACACCAAGCACTCCGTAAAATGGTTCGTGAATTCACTAAAAAAGAACTTGATCCACAAGCAAGAGAATATGATGACAACGAGGGGTTTAATTTAGTTTTATTTAAAAAACTAGCTACAGAACTAACTCTTTTTGGCATTACAGTTCCAGAAAAAGATGGCGGAATGGGGCTTGACCCACTTGCAAGTACAATTGTCATAGAAGAATTATCAGTTGCAGATCCTGGGTTTGCTCTTTCTTACTTAGCTCATGAGATTCTTTTTGTTCACAATTTTTACCACTCATCGAATGAGAGTCAAAGAAAACAATATTTAAATCAAGTAATTGATGGAACTTGGATTGCTGGAATGGGAATGACTGAGCCAAATGCTGGCACAGATGTTCTAGGAATGAATACTTTTGCTGAATTAAAAGGAGATCATTATCTATTAAATGGAGCAAAACAGTTTATTACTAATGCAATTGATGGAACTGCATTTCTTGTTTATGCCAAAACTGATCGAAATTCCAAAAAAATTACATCCTTTATTGTCACAAAGGAGATGGATGGAGTTTCTTCTGGGAAGAAAGAAGCTAAAATGGGAATGAAATCATCTCCCACTGGAGAGTTAATTTTTGAAAATGTAAAAGTTCCTGTTGCCAATCGTGTAGGCGAAGAAGGTGAAGGAATTACTCATATGATGAGAAATCTAGAAATTGAGCGAATTACTTTAGCAGCACAAAGTTTAGGAATTGCAAGAAGATGTTTAGAGGTTGCAAGTCAATATGCTTATCAAGAAAGAAAACAGTTTGGAAAACAACTTTCTGAATTTGGACAAATTCAAAAAATGATTTCTGAAGGTTTTGCAGAATACCAAGCTGCAAGATCTTTAACTTATATGGTTGCTCAGCAAATTGATCCAAATGAAAGAAGAAGCTTAGGAGCTGCATCAGCAAAATTAGTTGCAACTCGAATGGCTGAAAAAGTATCTCGTGAGATGCTTCAAATTTTAGGTGGTTATGGATACACTCGTGACTATCCAATTGAACGATTACATCGAGACTCTATTCTTTTAAGCATTGGTGGTGGAACCAACGAAGCAATGCAAAAAAATATCTGTAAAGATATTGCTGATGGGTTAAAAAAATGAGCGAAACGGTTTTTATTATTTCTGCGGAAAAACAAATTGATGGGCAAGGAAATTTTGATGAAACACATCATCACCTTGCAAGCCTTCAATCAAGCGGAATAGAAATTCCTGAATTTGTTATTTCTCCTCTTCGTGATGGCTGGGATACACCTCTTGCAGAGAATCATTTTCGTAGTGGTTGTGCTCCAATCATGGCTTTAGAGGCTGGATACCAAGCAATTCAAGAAGGAACACATCAGGCTATTTTAATTTCTGGTGAGGACTTACTAAAAACAGGATATAGCCGAGAAGAACGCCATGATTTTATGAATATTTATGGTGATGATGCTCCTAGTATTCCTGAAGGTTATAACATTTTAGCAAAAATATTTTGCAAAAAACAGGGGATTTCTGAACAAGATTTTATTCAATATTCTGAAAATTTATTTGAAAATTATCAAAGTACTTATCTTGTAAATGGCGGAAGTAAATTACCTTCAGAAGCATGGTTTCAAAAAGTAACACCTCTATTTCGAGGAGTAGATTGTGCAAACCCTGTAGTTGATTTTTCTGGAAAAATTCTATTGGGTAATTCATCTATTCTTAAAAAATGTGGAATTTCTGAAGAATCTTCTGTTCAAGTTGCAGGAGTTAAATCAGTTGAACTAGCAAATGACGGTGAAGAATCTTTAGATGAAATTGCTAATTACCAACATTTAAAAACAGCATTTGATGAATCAAGAAATGCTGCAAATGTAGATTTATCTGAAGCTCTTGCTCAAGATAATGCTGTTCTTGAGGCTTATACTTGCTATCCTATTGTTCCAATTGCCTTCTTATTTTCAAGTGGATTGATCAAAAATGTGGATGAAATTCCTGCATTTTTGGAAAAATATTCAATTACAACAACTGGAGGAATGAATTTAGGGAAAGCTCCGTGGAATAATCCAGCATTGAATGGTCTCATACAAGTTTACGAAAAAATGAGATCATCCAAAAAGCAATGGGGAGTTGTTCATGGAAATGGCGGTTTAGGGTATCGGCAAGGAATTGCTTTTTTACAACAAGCTTAAATTCATCAAAAAAAAATAATCTATTTGATGAATTTAATGAAAATCCTTTTTTAATAATCAGTAATTAAAACATTTGAATTTTATTACTGATTATTAAAACTGAATTACTTTTGTTGAATAGCTTGAATTTCAA
>JBNMNM010000025.1:0-14906 GCA_051275585.1 bacterium
TAGCACTAGTAAAAGCACCTATATAACTATCAGTGCTTACCTTATAAAGCATTTTATAACCTTTAAATGCATTATCTACAGTTGTGTTTCCAGTGGAAAGACTGGTTGGTATCGAACTACTAATTGATGTAAGACTTGAAGCAGCACTAGACGGAATTTCATTATACCCTGAATAACTTGATTGGGTACTTTCATTTGAATACTGTAAAATAACTTCAAGAGTATCAAGAGCATCCTTTTCTGTAGAAGTACATGTACCTCCATTATCTAATTCATCTTTGGTTTCTTTCATACTCTTTCGTAAAGAGGAGTCAGAAGTAAGACCTAGTGTAGCTAAATCAGTATCAAGCTCACCTAATTTTGTAGTAACATCAGAAAGAAAATTAAATGCTGTTGTTACATCACTTGTAGTTGCAGTTGATTCAAACATTTGTTGTAAGTCATCAACTAAAATTACAATATACGCTGAAGTCGCACTAGAGAGAGCATTAGTACAGTTTGTTGAACTGGCTGCTGAATCCCCTGAACCATCATGATCAGTATCACTATAACAACTACTTGTAGTTAATGAACTATCAAAAACATAGGCATCACTACTACCATCAATAATTTGATAAACGTAGGTCCCAGGTACATTGATTGTGTTTGAACCTGTTGTTGAAGATTTAATTTTAGTAAAACTTTTAACTTCTGTTTCAGAAACAGTTCCATTTAGATCACTATCAATACGACCAAAAGTTTCTACAGCTAACTGCCCAATTCCAGCAATAAAATGTATTTCTGTATTTAATGTTTCGCTTGAATTTTTAGTTAGTGTTGAAGCTGTGCGATAATGATTTAATTGAGTATAAAATGTAGTTGAACTACTACTTTCACTAGTAATACCTAATGTGCTCACTAAATTATCAGCAGCACCATCAACAAGAAAATTACTAACTAAAAAGTTTCCTTTCCCTAAATGAGCACTTGCTTTTTCATAACTACTACAACTTGAATTATAGGTATAACTCGCTCCACCATCTGCTGTAGAATCAGCACTGCTTGAAGTTAAAATAATTGAACTAAATTCTTTTGCATCAAGGAGGGTTAAACAGTTTGACTCAGAACTGGCTTCGTCCTTACATCCCATTAAGAAGAAGAGTAACAAAACAAATCCCAATAACACCCTCTTTTCTAAGATAAAATTCATGGTTCTTACTCCATTAGAATAATCGTGTTTTATATCACTGTAATTTTAGAAAATGAATGAGATTTGGACTGATTGTCTTTTGTCTTCTTTATCTCCAGCAAAGTTACCAAACTCTTCAGACCAGCTTGCATACTCTAGACGGATTCCCCAAAAATTAAATGAAGATCCAAATGTGGGATAAGCTCCATTCATTCCTGCACGTACTGTAATAAGGTGATGATTATTATAAAGTTTTAAAAAACCAATCTCGACACCAGCTTTAACGTTTCGTTTTGGACTTCGAAATTCAGTATTAGCATAGCTGGAATCAATAAAGTCAACAGCAAATGCAACATCAATAAAACTAAAGAGACGTTTCTCCATTGCAAAACCGAAATCATAACTTGCTTCAATTTTTCCAGCTTTACCAAAATCCATTCCACCTAAATTTTTTGCAACAAAAGCCAGCTTTGTATCAAATCCTTTTGTTTTCGCTTTTTTTGATTTAGTTAGGTGTAAAATAAATCCAATATCTCCTGTAATGACACTTTTTTCTTCAAAAAAATCATCTGAGTTATCAATAACTTTCTCTAACTGTGATACTGCAATATCACCAACAAACCCTTTTCGAGTGACATATTTTACAGATAATCCAACATCAAGTTTATCTTTGAAAAACTGCATTGCATACCCGCCAACTATACCTCCTTGAGCATAAATTGTTGCATCAAAAAAAGGTAGTGTTGGGTTATGTACTTCAATATCAAGAACCGTTTTTGCAAAAATATTGTATCCCCAACGTCCTGATTGACTCGCAAAGCTAAAAGCACCTAAGTCAATTTCTAGATATGCCTTTTTTCCGATTAAGTTATCAAAAATTTTCCCTTCATCAGAATCATCCTTATTTAACTCATCAATCGTATCAAGAATCGAATCATTAACGGTTGCACTAACCTTTAATAACTCAAAATATGATTTTTCAAGGTTAGCAAGTCCTGCTGGATTGTAGAAAAGAGCATTTTCATCATTTGCGATAGCAATAAAAGCTCCACCCATACCTCGAGCACGAATGCTTTCATGTAAATATTGCGGGTCTTTAGCAAATATACTTCCAGCCTCTAAACAGAGAAAAAGAAAGATAAAAGCTAGTATTTTCATTACAGGCAAAGGTTTCATACTGAATCCCCTAACATGGAAGATTAATAATAAAACGTTAAAACACAATAAAGTCACATATTTAATTAGCACATTTTATATCAAAATAACCTGAAAGATGTCATTCTAGTCAAGTTTTTAAAAATCATACGTAATCTATAATTGATAAAAAAAAATTTTAATTGTTATACGAATCGCAGAAAAAAATTTAAAATACTGTTTAATAAAGTGTAGAATATCTTGCTAGATATTTTTTATATCTTTATATCAAAGAACTTTATTACAAAAGGTGGTTATGTCAGTACAAAGAGGAGATCGAGTAAAAATTCATTACACAGGCTCATTAGAAAATGGTTATGTTTTTGATTCTTCAGAAGGAAACACTCCATTAGAATTTCAAGTGGGTTCAGGTATGGTAATTGTAGGTTTTGATGCTGGAGTCCTTGGAATGAAAATGGGCGACATTAAAACAATTACAATTCCTCCAGAAGAAGCTTATGGAGAGCATCGAGAAGAATTACTACTCCAAGTTCCTGTGAACAATTTCCCTCCTGAACTTGAGCTTAAAGAAGGTCTTGTTATTGGTGCTAAAACAGAAGGTGGTGGTTCCCGTCAATTTACAGTAATAGCCATTTCTGATGAATATGTATCTTTAGATGGAAATCATTCTCTAGTTGGAAAAACTCTCATTTTTGACTTAGAACTAGTTGAAGTCCTTCAACTATAAAACCCTTACTTAGATTCTTAATTTTCATGTTGAATCGTAAAATTTCTGTAGCTCCTATGATGGAGTATACAGATCGACACGCACGTTACTTTCTTCGTCTACTCTCAAAAAAGATGCTGCTTTATACCGAAATGGTAACTACTGGAGCCTTGATTTATGGCGATGCGGCATCACATTTAAAATATAATCAAGAAGAACATCCTATTGCTATTCAACTAGGTGGTAGTGATCCAAAGCACCTTGTAGAATGTGCAAAGATGTCTGAAGATTGGGGCTATGATGAGGTAAATCTTAATGTAGGCTGTCCTAGTGATCGTGTACAAAATGGAAAATTTGGTGCCTGTTTAATGGCAACACCAGATTTAGTTGCAGAATGTGTTTCTTCAATGCAAAATGCCGTTAAAATTCCAATTACAATTAAATGTAGGTTAGGGATAGATCAGCACGAAACTTATGAAGAATTTTTTCACTTCATTGAAGCTGTTGAAAAGAAAGGAAGTTGTACTGAATTTATTGTTCATGCAAGAAAAGCGTGGCTTCAGGGTTTGAACCCAAAACAAAACCGTGATATCCCTCCATTACGATATGATTGGGTACATCGTTTAAAACAAGAGCGTCCGCACCTAAATATTAGTATTAATGGTGGAATCAAAACACTTGCAGAAGCACAAAAGCATTTAGAAGTATTGGATGGTGTTATGATAGGTCGGGAAGCTTGCCATAACCCTTATATTTTAGCTGAAGTTGATCAAAAAATTTATGGTGAAGATACGCCCATAAAATCAAGACATGAAATTCTTGAAGAGTTTATTCCATATATTGAAAAACAAATTCATGATGGAACATACTTAACTCACATGTCACGACACCTTCTTGGTCTTTTTCTAGGTTTGCCAGGGGCAAAACGATGGCGACGTTATATCAGTGAAAATGCCTATAAACAAGGGGCTGGAATTGAAGTACTTCGGGAAGCAGAAAAACAACTAATTATCTAACAAATAAAAACAAACAGAAGCGTCAAGGATGAGCATTCAGAACCACGAAATATACGAAATTTTTTATTTAGCCTCCCGTATTGTTATACAACAAAATGTAAAAGTATCAGAAAGTAAAGCTCTTAAACTACTTTCAAAAGTTTTTGTTTTACGAAAAGCGGAAATGGCTACATCTCTTCAACCTCATGGCTTAGAAGAATCAATAAAAAAAATTCGTACAATTCATGCGAAAAAAATGCTCATTCATACGTTATTGTTTGTTGTTAGCTCAGCTGGCTCCGCAAGCATTCAACAAATAAAATTTGTTACAAAGATTGCTGGTGCATGTCATTTGCAAAGTAAATACTTTCCTCCTTTTGCAGCAAACCAACCATTTAGTTCTATTCAATTTGCCAAACTAAATACTCCTCAATTGCAAATCTATTCAAAAAATAGACTGAAATACATCCAAAAACTATATCAAGCAGAATACACCAATGAATTTATTGATATAGAAACTCGGAATGCAACAGAAATAGGAAAAAAGATTTATGTATTAGAAAGCTCTTATCGCAGTAAAATAAAAGCATGTGATCAATTAAGTAGTTTTATCCGTTTAACAAACAACATGTTATCAATGCGATTTGGAATTGAGACAGGAATCCGAGTTTTAACAGAAAACCTTGATAAACAAAGTTTTTTATTCAAAGCAGAAGCACTTCCTTTAAATTTTCGAACTGAACCTAAAAATGACGGAACATTTCGGATTGTTCTCAACAATCCAAATTCCTCACAAAGTGATTGGCAAAGTGTTTGTGATAATATTCGCAACCTAGAACAAATCAAAATCAATAATGAAAACTCAGATAAAATTTTTATCGATGATCAAGATTTTATTCGCCTCATTCGATTACACTCGGAAGACAATCGATTATTCAAATTTAAACAGGATGACTTAAGTCAAATTGCATTTAAACTTTATCAATTATTAATTCAAAGTTTTCCTGATATTAAAATTCTTCGAACTCAATTTGTTGACTTACTCAACCAAACAAAACTTGATGAATTAAGTAACATTGATGAAGGAGTTGCTCCAGAAGATTGCAAAGAACTACTTTCTGCAAAATTCAAAACCGTTCTTCCTGTAATGAATGAAAAAAAATATTACGCAAAAAGAGGAAAAATCATTACAGCTCCAAGCCGAAGAACAGAAAATATTATTGATCAATACCAAAATGAATTTAATGAGAAAAAAAAGAATATTTTAGGGCAATTAAAGTCAACATTTGCAATTCTTTTTTGGCTACGTAAATTCCTAACTTCTATTGTAAAAAAGAATCTAAGCCATAAACCAAAAAATGAAGTTGATGACTCTGAAAAACTTGAATTTGCAAATGCAGTTAATTATCAAACCCATATTGTTCTAGGAATTAGTAATACGATTGCCGATTCTCCTATGGAAGATTTCTATATGGATGGAGATGATATTGTTCTTCCAAAAAGTGGAATTCAGAGAGCAGACAAGCGAGATACATGGGTTGCTGTAAGCAAAGGGGAAACTCTTCATAAGCTTTTAAAAAAAGAATTTTTTGGAATCATTCAAGATTTGATAACAAATGATTTAAATCCTGCTTTGAAAAGCTATGGATTACTGCCTATCAACTTGAAAGTAGAATTACTTCCTGAAATTAAAGAACGTATTGATGATGATGGATTTGCCAGCATCATTCGAGATGGTTTAATGGGAACAGGCATTGAAAATTTAGATACTTTTATGCAACATAAAAGACTATTATTTGCAATCCAATCAATGTTTAAAGGAAAAACAGGAGGAATTCACTATACAAGAGAAGACAAACTTCGATTAATTTCGAGTGGAATTTTCAAGGCTACATCTGAAAGCTTACAAATGAAATACCGTCGTCTTCGCAAGACTAAAAATGAGGCTACATTACAGCTAAAACAACTAAAACAAAACTACCCTTCACCAAGTAATCGAAGTCCTGAATATAAACGAATTCAACAGCTTTCTAAAGTTAGAAAAATGCTTGATTATTTAATTGAAGCAATGGAACTAGCTAAACCAATGTTAAAAAAGATAACTGATATTGAATAATTCTTTTTGAATATCCTTGAAAATAGTTTGTATAGTTTCTCAAAAAATGAGAATTTTAATAGCCTCCTCCAATCAGTATAAAATCATTATTCAAATCAAATTCTTACAATCCTTTCTCAAAATAAACTTGATTTTTTATTCAATGTAAAATTTTTTTTACAAAGGATTTACATTAAGTTGACCCACAAGTTCAAACTTTTTGGTTTATTGAAATCATCAGTTATGAAAAATCTTTTCATTGGTTTCAAATTCACAAAGGAGAAAAATGAAAACTCAACTTATAAAAAAAATAGCAACTCTTGCTTTACTATTTTTTCTGCTTCCTGCTTTTTCTTATGCACAAAGAGTAAAACTTACGGTTTCTCCTTCATCTCCATTTTTATTTGAGGGGCAAGATCAAAAAACATACTTAAAAATTGGACTTACAGGGTTTGAAATTAAAAAGAAAAATAAGCGAACTCCTGTTAATATTGCTCTTGTTCTTGATCGTTCAGGTTCAATGTCTGGAGAAAAATTACAACGAGCAAAAGATGCCGCTAAGCTAGCCATTGATCTTTTAGGAAAAAACGATATTGTTTCCATTATTACTTATGATAATGTCGTTTCAGTTTTGATTCCAGCAACTAAAGTATCAAACAAAAAAGATATCAAGCAAAAAATTGATCAAATCTACGCAGGTGGTTCTACAGCATTATTTGCAGGTGTTAGCAAAGGTGCAGAAGAAATCCGAAAATTTATCAATAAAAATCGTGTGAATCGAATTATCTTACTCTCTGATGGATTAGCAAACGTAGGGCCTAGTACTCCAGGAGCTTTGGCTGAACTTGGATCATCTTTGATTAAAGAGGGTGTTTCTGTTTCAACAATTGGTTTAGGACTTGGATACAATGAAGATTTGATGAGTAAACTTGCACAAAAAAGTGATGGAAATCATGCTTTTGTTCAACATCCAAAAGATCTGGCTAAAATATTTAATCAAGAATTTGGTGATGTATTATCAGTTGTTGCTCAAAATGTTCATGTAAAAATTCGTTGTCCTGAAGGAGTTCGACCAATTCGAACTTTAGGGAGAGACTCAGAAATCTCAGGACAAGAAGTTACCGTTTCAATGAACCAATTATACTCAAACCAAGAAAAATACATTCTTCTTGAAGTGATCATTTCAGCAAAAAAGGCAAAGAAAAAAATCCAAATTGCATCTGTAAATTTAAAATATAACAATACGGTTTCTAAAAAAGAGGACTCCTTTAGACAAGTTGCAAGTGTTGCTTTTACAAAATCAAAACAAAAAATTGAGCAAACAAAAAATAAAGAGGTGCTTGTTGCAGCAGTAACTCAAATTGCAACAGAAAAGCATAAAAAAGCCCTTGCTCTTCGAGATCGAGGGGAAGTTAAAGCAGCAAGAAGTGCATTACGACAAAACTCTATGTACCTAGAAAAACAAGCAAAAGAACTTAAGTCTGAGGATCTGAAAAAAGATAGTGCTCGAAATTTTGATGACTCTAAAAACCTTCAAGGATCAAGTTGGAATGCACGACGTAAAATGATGAAAAAATTTCAGCATAAAAAAACATCTCAACAGTCATACTAAACGTTAGGAGAACTCTTGAAACGAAAACTGCTCATTACACTCTGTTTTTTAGCAGTCATTCCATTAGGATTGCTTGCATGGATTGGAATCCAAGTGAATCAAAATGAACAGATGCAAATTCAAGCAAAGTTTCAAGAGGTTTTTCTTGAACAACTCAATGCGATTAAGGGACAGGTCAATCGATTTGTAGAGCAAAAAGAAACTCAACTTTTAAAAACAACTCAATTTTCTAATTTTTCACCAGAAACTATTCGAGCATTCACGAGAAAAAACCGTTTTATTAAACAAGTTTTTGTTCTTGATCGCAGTGGAAAACGTCTTCATCCACCCAAAAGGTTTACAACCCAACAAGAAAGAGATTTCTTAGTAAGAACCAAATCAATTTGGGAAAGCAAAGAACGATTTTATCATCCAGATGATACCAACCAAGTTCCCAAACAACATGGTTGGTATACTTGGTTTTTAGGTGATGGAGTTAATTTTATATTTTGGAAACGCACAAATGGCTATTTAGTCGGAGTTGAAATTAACCGCATTATCATGATGTCCGAGTTAATTGGAGTTCTTCCACTTTCTAAGTTAAAAGCACAAAAAACATTTTCAGCATCACAAAGTCGGATTATCCTCAAAGACGCAAAAGGAATTCCTATCTATCAATGGGGTAATTATCATCCTAA
Source organism: bacterium (assembly GCA_051275585.1). GTDB lineage: Bacteria > SAR324 > SAR324 > XYD2-FULL-50-16 > JBNMNM01 > JBNMNM01. The sequence goes on from JBNMNM010000025.1 coordinate 8,409, forward strand.
TTCTTCTGATCAAGCTATTGTCTCATTAGAGCTTTCTGCTCCTTTAAATATGTGGAAACTAGAGTACTTTGCAAATACTCTGATGGTTGAAAAAGCAATTCAAAAACAATCCTTGTATATCATATTTATTGGATTAAGCATTTTAGGTGTTTGTTTACTTAGTCTTGTTTTTTACTTCTATCGAGAAAGTTCTCGTGAAATTCATGAAGCTGTACAAAGAGTAACGTTTGTAAATCAAGTTTCTCATGAATTAAAAACGCCTTTAACTAATATCCGAATGTATGCTGAACTTTTAGATATGCGGATTTTAGAAGAAGATGAAAAATCACATCATTATTTAGGCGTTGTTATTACAGAGAGTCAAAGACTAAGTCGTTTAATTAGCAATGTTCTTTCCTTTGCAAAAAAAGAGAAAGAAGGACTTACCTTAATACCAAGTAATGGGGTTGTTGATCAGACAATTGAAAGTGTTTTAGAGAATTTTCGTCCAGTTCTTGAAGCAAAATCTTTCAAAATAAATTTTATAGGAAATGCAACTCAATCTGGAAGATTTGATAAAGATTTTATTGAACAAATTTTAGGAAACTTAATTTCAAATGTAGAAAAATACGCTTCTCAAGGAAAATACCTTCAAGTTACTAGCCAACAAAAAAATAATCTAATTGAAGTTTTTGTTATTGACCAAGGATCTGGAATTCCAAAGAGCCATCAAGAAAAAATCTTCGAACCTTTTGAAAGAATTAGCAATCAGTTAAATGATGGTGTAACAGGAACAGGTATAGGTCTTTCTATCGCAAGAGATATGGCAAAACTTCATGGTGGCGATTTAACTCTTGAAGCATCTCAAGAAGGGGCAACCTTCAAACTTTCTTTTCACCTACAACCTTAGTAAAAAATTATGAAAATTTTAATTGCTGAAGATGATATTCATACTAGACAAGGTTTAGCTGATATTTTTGAAAATGAGGGCTATCAAGTCATTACAGCAGATAATGGAATGTCAGCACTAACATTGTACCATCAAGAATCACCTGAAGTAATTTGCCTTGATATTATGATGCCTGAAATGAATGGGTATGATGTTTGTAAAAAAATTCGAGAATTAAATCCACAAGTACCTATTCTATTTATCAGTGCAAAATCAGAAGAAATTGATAAAGTTTTAGGACTAGAACTTGGAGCTGATGACTTTATTGTCAAACCATTTGGTGTAAAAGAGGTTATCGCTAGAATTCGGGCTGTTACTCGTCGTTACATCGCAAGCCAACAAAATCAAAAACATGCTTTCTTTCAAATGGGTGATCTTATAATTCATCCCGATGAGTTACGAATTTATAGAGAAGAGCGTTGTATTGAGGTCAGTTTGAGAGATATTAAAATTCTTCAATTGTTCTATCAAAATATAGGAAAAATTTTAAGTCGTGATGAAATCTTTGATGCTTGTTGGGGAATGGATCACATGCCCAATAGCCGAACCTTGGATCAACATATTTCACAATTACGAAAACGAATTGAAATTGATCCAAAGAACCCAAAAATTATTCAAACAATTCGAGGTGTTGGTTATCGTTACGAAATAAATTAACCCAATTAATTAAAAAGGTTAAAAAAGAAATTTTCAAAAAATAGCACATAACAATTTTTATAACAAATACACAAATACTTACTTTTTGTTAGTTGCTATTCTAAATTTAGACTTAATTAACTAAACTTATTAGGGATCTATTTTACAAAAAATTCAAAAACCACTCGCATTATAAACAATTAAACTAGTATTATTCTTTCAATTATCAAAAAAAACATTTTATGAAATAGGATATTTTTCAATATAATAAAATTATATTTGGTTGTTGTTATGCTTGATTTAAGAGGATACCAAATTAAAGAAGAACTTTATAGTGGTGCTCGATCACTAATTTATCAAGGTATCAGAGAGCTAGATCACTTACCTGTTATTATTAAATTACATGCCAATACCTTCCCTAGGACAGAAGATCTAGACCAACATCATCGAGAGTTTGAAATTGGTAAAAATCTTCAACATGACCACATTATTCAATATTATTCAATTGAACGTTATAAACATGGACTAGCCATTATTACTGAAAATTTTAATGCTGTTAGTTTATCTAAAATCATCAAAAAAAAACCATTCTCTGTTGAACAATTTCTACCAATAGCAATTCAATTCACAAGTGCATTGCTTGCAATTCATCAAGAAAACATTATCCACAAAGATATCAAGCCTCAGAATGCAGTCATTAATGTAGAAACTCAAACCTTAAAATTAATTGATTTTGGAATTGCATCACAACTAGAAACAGAAACTCAAACGGTTGTAAATCCAAACCGAATTGAGGGCAGCTTATTATACATGTCTCCTGAGCAAACAGGGAGAATGAACCGTGATGTAGATTATCGGACTGACCTTTATTCTTTAGGTGTTAGTTTTTATGAATTACTCTCTGGAAAGCCTCCATTTACAAGTCTTGATCCATTAGAGGTAGTTCATTTTCATATTGCAAGGAAACCTATTCCACTGCATATCATTAACTTTATGATTCCTGTTCCGTTATCAAATATTGTAAACAAATTATTGTCAAAAAATGCAGAGGATCGTTACCAAAGTGCTTATGGATTAAAAGCAGATTTAGAGCTTTGTTTAGAACAACTTCAAAATAATTCAGTTATTACTGATATTCAAACAGGACAGCAGGATCAATCAAGTAAGTTTAAAATTCATCAGAAACTTTATGGAAGAGATAATGAAATAAAAATTCTGCTAGATAACTTCAATGATATTCGTACAGGTCAAAAAAATAGTGTTTTAATGTTAGTTGCAGGTTATTCGGGCGTTGGAAAAACATTTTTAATTCATGAAATTCACAAACCATTAACAGAAGAAAAAGGGTACTTCATTTCTGGAAAATTTGATCAATTTCTACGAAATATTCCGTATGCATCCTTCATTCATGCATTTCAAGAACTTGTTCGAATTCTGCTAACAGAAACACCTGAACAACTTGCAGTTTGGAAACAAAAACTACTCGATACTTTAGGTCAGAATGGACAAGTGATTATTAATGTGATTCCAGAGGTTGAATTACTTATTGGAGAACAGCCTCCAACTCCTGAACTTGGTGCGACTGAAAATCAAAATCGTTTTAGTCAGGTTTTTCAAAATTTTATTTATGTATTTGCAAAAAAAGAACATCCACTTGTTATTTTTCTAGATGATTTACAATGGGCAGACCTTCCAACTCTAAATTTACTTGAACTTTTGATGACAGATCCTGATTGTCATTACTTATATTTTATAGGTGCTTACCGAGATAATGAAGTTGATGATTCTCATGCACTGATAAAAACACTCAAAGAAATTCAAAAAAAGAGAACTATTGAAAATATTTTTCTACAACCATTAACACTGGAACATGTTAATACTCTAACATCTGAAACTTTAGGCTGTGAGCCTAGCACATCATTATCTTTGGCAGAATTAGTCTATCAAAAAACAAATGGAAATCCATTTTTCATGACCATGTTCCTTACAACTTTATATCAAGAAAAATTACTCTATTTTGTTCAAAATGATGGTTGTTGGAAGTGGAATTTACAAGAAATTGAAAAAATCGGTTTTACTGATAATGTTGTTGATTTAATGGTAAGGAAAATTAATAAACTACCAAATCAAACTCAAGAGATTTTAGCTATTGCAGCAATGATTGGAAATGAATTTGATCTACAATTTCTATCTCTTGTTTATCAAAAATCATTTTTTCATACAGCAAAACAATTATGGATCGCAATTCAAGAAGGCTTTATTTATCCTCTAAATCATAATTACAAAAAAGTTGAGTATGGTTTAATTCTTCCTTTAGAAACAAAATATGAATGGATTGAACAACATAAAAAATCAACACGATCCATTTTTTTTAAATTTTTACATGATCGAGTTCAACAAGCTTCAAACTCTTTTATTTCAGAAAAAGATAAACCAAAGCTACATCTTAAAATTGGAAAATTACTTTTAGAATATACAAAGTTTGATAAACAAGATGAACACCTTTTTGAAATTGTTGATCACCTCAATAAAGGATATCAATTAATTTCTGATCCTGAAGAAAAACAACAGTTGATTCAGCTAAATTTAAATGCAGCTAAAAAAGCAAAAAAATCATCCGCTTATGCACCTGCATTAAAATATATTACAAGTGGTATGAATTATTTGCCTCAAGACTCTTGGGCATCAAATTATGATTTAACACTGTCATACTACTTAGAAAAAGGAGAAATTGAGTATCTTAATGCAAATTGGAATGATGCCATCGAAACTTTTAATCAAGCTCATAAAAATGTACACACAGTCTTAGAACGATGCAAAATTAGCGAGTACAAAACAACGTTGTATCGCATGAAAAATGATTTAAACACTGCGTTAAATATTGGCATTGAAGCTCTTGCTGAACTAGGAATCGACCTAAAAGCATTTCCTGATGTAGAAGATTTGCAAAGTGAAATTATTCGATCCAACGAACTCTTTTTCAATCAAGATACTGAGTATTTATTTAACTTACCAGAACTTACTGATCCACTAAAACTTTCGGCAATGGCTCTTTTACGAGAGTGTTTTTCTCCTGCCTATTTTTTGGGTTCCAATTTAACTGCAATTATTGGAATTCGAATGAATGAAATTACACTACGTGATGGGAATAATAAGCACTCTTCTGTTGGATATATTTTTTACTCTTCTGTAACATTAGCTGTTATTCAACAAGCCTATGATCAAGCCTATCAATTTGGACTTTTATCTCTTCGTCTTAATGATGAAAAGTACCAAGTTAAAGAATATGAAGCATTAATTTTAGATATGTGGGGAAGTTTTGCTTGTCCCTATAAAAAACCACTTAAAATATCTTGTAACTTTTTAAGTCGAGGTTTTTATTCTGGATTAGAGAATGGTTCCTATCAATGGGCGGGGTATTGTGCCGTTAATTTGTTATTTCAGTCTTTTTGGGGATCTGATAATATCAAAGAAACAATTGAAAGAATTAACTCGATTATTCCTAGTTTACGAAAAGTTGATCAAAACATGGCTCAGTATTACTATGCCATTAAGGCCACCATTCACAATCTCACTCATGAAGTTGAGGATTGGAGTATTTTACCTGATACTATTTGGCCGAATGCAACTGCAATTTTAGAACAATGCCACCAGCAAAATGACTTGTTAACTCCTTTTGTTGATGCAGTATGTAAATTATCATTGGCAAACTGGAATCATGCACCCAACTCTGATGAGTATGCTATTCATGCAGAAAAATATCTCATTGGAGCACCAGGAATATTTTTAAACCCTGTTTTTCATTTTCATCAAAGTATTGCATACCTTTCTGTTTACCTAAAACTTGATGAAAAAAAACAAGCAAAATATGAAAAAGTCATTCTTGAAAATATAGACCGATTTAAAATTTGGTCTAAGCATTGTCCTGAAACCTATCAACATTATTTTGATTTAATTCAAGCAGAGTATGGACGAGTTAAAGGTCATTCTATGGAAAAAGTTGCTGCATATTATGACTCTGCAATTCAATTAGCAGGAGAATATTCCTTTACTCAAGACCAAGCTTTTGCTTGTGAACTTGCAGCAAAATATTATCAAACAAAAGGAAGAGACAAAATTGCACACACTTATATCAAAGAAGCTTATTACAATTATCATCAATGGGGCGCTACAACAAAAGTTATTGAATTAGAAAAACAATTTCCAGAACTCTTCCAAAGAAGCAAGCCTAGTATTCAAGAAAGTTCAAGTTCATTTTTTGAAACCTCTGACAGTAGGCTTCTTGATATCGAAGTTATTGTTCGAACATCACAAGCAATATCAAGTGAAATTCAATTAGATAAACTGCTATTCAAAATCATGAAATTGATTATTGAAAGTGCTGGTGCTCAAAAAGGTTTTTTGATTTTAAAAAAAGGAGATGAATTTTTTATTGAGGCAAGTAAACTTTCTAATTGCAAAAAAATTACAACACTAGAGTCAATTCCAATTATAGAAAATCCTAATTTATCAGAATCCATCATTCAATATACAGCTCGTACTGGAAAAAATACGATCTTAAATGATGCTCCAAAAGATAAACTTTTTGGAAATGATCCTTATATTTTAGAAAAAAATCCTATTTCAATTCTGTGTATTCCAATCCTACACAAAGAACAATTTAAAGGAGTTCTTTATTTAGAAAATAATCTAACTACATATGCCTTTTCTAATTATGTTGATTTACTTCAAGTGTTATTATCTCAAGCAGCAATTTCATTAGATAATGCTCAACTTTATAATAAAGTAAATAAACTAAATAATGAGCTTGAACAAAGAGTTATAGAGAGAACACAGGATTTAGAACGAAGTAATACGGCTTTAATGGAATCTCTAGAAACTACTCAGAAAACACAAAAACAGTTGATTGCTCAAGAAAAAATGGCATCACTTGG
>JBNMNM010000026.1:0-14810 GCA_051275585.1 bacterium
ATATTGGCTCCCTTTATTTGACAAAAGAACTCTTCCATTTCGAAAAAGTTGGCAATAAACGAAAACTATTTATTGGTACAAAGACCAACAATCTCGGGTACTTAGATTATAAGTCAAAAGGATCTTGGAATCTTCCAAACTCAATTTATATCAAAAGAAAGAATGGAAAATTCACAGTTTCTTTTTGCTATCAAGATCATGTAAAAGAAGAAAAACTTCTCACTTTACGCCAGCATTTAAAGCAACTAAGTAACTTTTCTGAAAAGCAATTAGAACAAATCACTGTTGGAATAGACCGTGGAATTAAAAGACCAGTTCAATCAGGTAAAATCTTTTTTACCCTCACTCCCGAACAAAAGAAAAAGAAGCATGGTCGTGACAAACATATCAAGAAATACCAAAAGAAATTAGCTAAACAACCTAAAGGTTCTAAGAGACGAGATAAAACCAAGAAAAAGATTGGCGATCTTTATGAAAGCCAAGCAAACCTTCGAAGAGATTTTTGTCATCAAACAAGCCGAAAGCTTGTGGATTCTAAAGAACACCATGTAATCGTTTTCGAAGATCTTAAAACCAAGAATATGTCTAAAAGCTCGAAAGGCACGAAGGAGAATCCAGGGAAAAACGTAAAACAAAAGTCTGGTTTAAACCGAGGGATCTTGGATCAAGGTTGGCATATTTTAGAGTCATTCACAAAATACAAAGCCTTTCGAGTCAACAAAGCTTTCTTTAAAATTTCAGCGGCTTATACATCTCAGGAGTGTGCAGATTGTGGCAACACTCAATCCGAAAATCGGAAAACCCAATCTGAATTTATTTGTCAAAATCCTAAGTGTGGAGCTATCCTAAATGCTGACGAAAACGCCTCACTTGTGATCAAGAAAAGAGCAATCAAACTAATTCAAAACTCCCGAACAGAGTTGACTTCTAAGGGCTACCTTCGGAAATGTCAGGAACGTGGAGCCAGTGGTAAATCTTCCGAAACTAAGGTTTCGGTAGTACGTGGTGTAGAAGCGTTAAAAAAGACAGTAAGTGATAGGCTTTTGCCCATTAACTGCTAGAAGCTCGCTCCTTTAGGGGCGAGTAGTTCACAGAATCAACATATATCAACGAGTACTTCAATGGAACCAATTAAAATTTCGGAAAAACTTACTTTCGATGGAAGTCGTCACTTATTGATGGCTGGAAACTGTATCATGGAAAGTCGTGATATTGCTTTTCGTACTGCTGAGTTTTTGAAAAAATTATCAGAAAAACTGGATGTAGATTTTGTATTTAAGGCTTCTTATAAAAAAGATAATCGTTCTTCAGAAAAATTCTTTTCAGGTCTTCCATTACAAGAGTCACTACAAATTTTTGAAGATGTTAAAAAAGAATTTGATCTTCCTCTTGTGACAGATGTTCATTATCCATATGAACTAAAAGAAGGTGTTGCAGAAGTTTTTGATATTCTTCAAGTTCCTGCATATCTTGCAATGCAAACAGAGTTAGTACTTGCACTTGCAAACACAGGAAAAGTAGTTAACATCAAAAAAGCTCAGTTTTTACATCCTGAAGATATGACAAAGGTTTGTAAAAAAGCTGAATCTACAGGAAACAAAAAAATCTTTTTAACAGAGCGTGGAACATGCTTTGGTTATCGAGATTTAGTTGTTGATCCTCGGGCTTTTCATATTATGAAAGAAACAGGATACCCAGTATTTTTTGATGCAGGACACTCTATTCGAAAATATGGAGTTCCAAGCAGTGATCCAAAAGGTGGAACAAAAGAGTTTTTACCAACGTTACTTAGTGGATGTGCTGCGATTGATTTAGCTGGTCTGTTTATTGAGGTTCATCCAGATCCATCAAAGGCTCTTTGTGATGCAGCAAGTCAATTAAATTTTGAAGATGCTGAAAGACTGATTACTCGATATTTCGAAATTGCTCAATTTGTAAGAAATCTTAATACAAAATGATGAAATCAATCGTTATTATTCCATCAAGATTAGGGTCTACAAGACTTCCTAATAAGCCATTGATGAAAATTCAAGGTAAGACGATGATTCGTCTTACGATTGAAAAAGTCTTGGCTTCTGGATTATCTCCAATTGTGATTGCAACAGACTCTGATCTAATTTTTAAAGAGTGTGAAGGAATTGAGGGAGTTATTCCTGTTATGACTTCACCAGATCATGCTTGTGGAACAGATCGAGTTTATGAAGCTTATCAAATTGTAGCTAAAGATTTAGGTGAATTTGATGTTGTCATCAATGTTCAGGGTGATGAACCATTCATTCAGCCTGAATTACTGAGGTCAGTAAGCGAAGAATTACCAAAAAGAACACATGCAGAATTTTGGACAACAGTGACACCAATCCAAGAATCTGAGTTAGATGATGAAAATGTTGCAAAGGTTGTTCTGAACAAACAAGAGGATGCTTTAATTTTTACTCGTTCAGCAATTGGAAATGCTTTTAAACATACGTCAATTTATGTTTATACACCTGCATTTTTAGCTAAATTTTGTTCAATGGAACCTTCTCCACTTGAAAAAGGTTATCGTTTAGAGCAAATGAGAGCATTAGATAATGGACTTACTCTAAATTGTATTCCTTTGCCTTATGATAGTATTTCAATCAATACCGTTGAAGATTTAGAAAAGGCAGGAATCCAAGATTATGAAATTTTTGAAAATTAGCTAATTCTTTCATAACAGTACTTGATCCATTGTGTGAAAAAGTCGTTACGAGAACCTCGCCATAAATTCATAGGTGTTTTAACATCAAAATTTTGAGGTATTTTTACATCAGGTCGTTGGTGATCTCGTTCGGCTTCTTCTACAATTCGATGCGAATTATATTCAAAATGCCCTGTATTCATAAGAAATTTGTGATCAGGAGTTTCAAATATGGAATATCCTGTTTCTTTTGAATGACACAATAAATTTACAATTTCTGCTTTTTCTGCTTCTTCCATTAGTTCATCTTTAATTCCTGCATGCCGACTATGTGGTAACCAGAATAAATCACTAAGACCACCTGTGATATGATGATGCTTATTAAGGTTGCGAGTTTCAAAAACTCCAAATAGTTTTTCTGGATAATTATGCTTCTCAATTCCTAATGATTTTGCCATTGCTAGAGCACCCCAGCAGATTCCCATTGTACTTGTAATATTTTCTCTGCATTCAATTAAAATAGCTTGAATTTCATCCCAATATCGAATGTCTTTAAATTCTAAGCTTTCTACAGGAGCACCAGTAATAATCATTCCATCTAATGGACCATCTTTAATCGCTTCTTCATAAGAAATATAAAGTTCATTAAGATGAAGTTTGTTGGTACTAGAATAATCATGAGATTCAAGGCGAATCCATACAGGAATAATTTGTAAAATTGACCTTCCTAATGGATGCAATAAATTAAATTCATACTCTTGGGCTTTCGGCATAATATTCAGAATTCCAATTCGAAGAGGTCGAATATTTTGTCGTTCTGCATGCTCAGGAGTGATACAAATTACCTTGTTTTCTTCTAACAGTTTTTGTGCATGGTAATCTGGCGGAAGAATAACAGTCATAATAATTAAAGATAAAAAATATTGTATTAAAAGTAGCTATATGTTTAATAATATTGGGATTATTGGTGGATCTGGTGTGATGGCCAAGATGTTTACTCAAAAGTTAAAAGATCTTGGAAAAACAGTCATTACATCTGATGAAACCACCATTTCTAAAGAGAAGGAACTTGTCACTTCTAGTGAGTTAATTATTCTAAGTGTGCCTATTGATCATACTAAAGAGGTCATCCGAAGAATTAAACGTTGGTTACATAAAGATCAACTATTAACTGATTTCACATCTGTAAAGAATAATGTCATTCCAGAAATGCTAGAAACGGAAGCATCTGTTATTTCATCTCATCCAATGTTTGGTCCAATGACTGATTTTTCTGGGCAAAATGTTGTTTTACTACCTGTACGAGAAAATAAATTTCTTCATAAGTTTGAGCGGTTTTTTAAAGAATTGAATTTAAATACAGAGATAGTTCAAGATTGGCACAAACATGATGAATATATGAGTTTTATTCAAGGTTTGATTCATTTTACTCATATTGTATTTGCTCAAACTCTGCATTCAAAAGATGTAGATCTAAATACATTGCTAAAAATTTGCAGTCCTGTTTATCAATCTCATTTTGCATTTGCTTGTCGAATTTTTGCTCGTGATCCACATTTGTATACTCATATTTTGATGGATAACCCACAAAATAAAGAAGTTTTAAATGAATTCGTAAAGAATGCACAAAATAACATTAAAAACTTACAAAAAGGCGAAGAAGAAGTCTTCAAAAAGCACTTTCAAGAGTCAAAGGAGTTCTTAGGAGAGTATGTAGATGAATTTGCAAAACAGAGCGATTTTTTAGTTGAAAATTTGAAGGAGTATAATCAAAGAAAAAAATAGAAGCTTCTATTTTGATGATTTTCGAGGTGGTTTTGTTCCTAAAGCAATTTCAACTCGATTAAAAAAACCTCGAAGCAATCGAGTATCTTTTTCTGTCATTCTACATCTTGCAACCAAATCAGAAAAATTACTCCAAATTGTAGGTCTTTTTCCTTCCTTAATAAAATTAATAGCTTCTAAAATTCGAAATAAATGTTTTTTAGTTTCTTCAACTTCTGATGAAGGAGCTAGTGGTTGAGTATTTTCTTGGTATGGATTTGGTATTTTTTGATGAAATTGTTTAGAATATTCATACAAAATCACCATTACTGATTGGGCAAGATTGAGTGATGTATTATCACCAAAGGTAGGAATTGTAACCCAGTCATTACATAAATCCATTTCCTCATTTGTTAAACCAATCCTTTCTCGTCCAAAAACAAATGCCGTTGATAATGATTGTGTTTGCAATTCTTGAATTTCTTGAAGATCCCAAATTTTAGTCACTTCAGTCCGACGATTTCGAAATCGAGCTGAAGTTCCTATAACGAGTTCATGTTCTTCAAGAGCCTCTTCAAGAGAAGAAAAAACTTCTGCTTTTTCTAACAAATGAAGGGAGTTTGAAGCAAACATAATTCCTTCAGTCGCAAGGTGATTGCAAGGTTTGACCAACTTTAATCGAGAAACTCCCATGTTATCCATTGCTCTTACAACTGCACCAATATTTCCAGCATAAGCAGGTTCAACGAGAACAATAGTGATATTTTTAAATTGGTTACTCATAAAAGTTTCACGACTCTAAAATAATATTAATTATGATTCTTTAGATATTGCTCAAAGTGTTCAATCGTCTTTTTAAGACCAGCTTCAAGTTGAATTGTTGGTTCCCAATCAAGTTCTTTTTTTGCAACTGAAATATCAGGTTGTCTTTGAGTTGGATCATCTTGTGGAAGATCTTTAAAAATCAGTTTTGAGCTTGATCCTGTAAGTTCTTGAATCTTGCTTGCAAGTTCTAGAATTGTGAACTCATTTGGATTTCCAATATTAACAGGGCCTGCAAAATTATCTTTTGCCATCATTCGCAGAATAACTTCAACAAGGTCATCAACATAACAAAATGAACGAGTTTGTTCACCTTTTCCATAGATTGTAATATCTTCACCTTTTAGTGCTTGCACAATGAAGTTACTAACTACACGACCATCATCAGCCCGCATTCTTGGACCATAAGTATTAAAAATTCGAACAATTTTTGAGTCGACTCCATTTTGACGTTTGTAATCCATCATTAATGTTTCAGCAACTCGTTTTCCTTCATCGTAACAGCTACGAATACCAATCGTATTTACATTTCCAAAGTAATCCTCTTTTTGAGGATGTATAATAGGATCACCATAAACTTCAGAAGTACTTGCTTGTAAAATTCTTGCATTCACTCGTTTTGCCAAACCCAGCATATTCAATGTACCCATAACATTGGTTTTTACTGTTTTTACTGGATTGTGCTGATAATGAACAGGAGATGCAGGACAAGCAAAATTAAAAATCCAATCTACTTCAAGTAGAATTGGTTCTATAATATCATGACGAATGACTTCAAAGTTTGGGTTATCCATCAAATGCTTGATATTTTCTTTACTACCTGTAAAAAAATTATCTAAACAAATTACGTTATGTCCTGCCCCTAATAATCTTTCACATAAAAAAGAACCAAGAAAACCAGCTCCGCCTGTAACAACCACTCTTTTTGATTCCATAAATACCTTTTAATTTTAACGACCAATACTATGATACTCAAACCCTAAAGATTTCATTTTTGCGGGATCATAAATGTTCCGACCATCAAAAATAACAGGTTTTTTCATTGCTCTTTTCATCTTCTCAAAATCAGGCCGACGATAATCATTCCACTCTGTAATAATCAAAAGAGCATCTACATTATCAAGAACATCATAAGGATATTCTTGATATGTAATTTGATCACCCCAAATTTCCTGCGATTCTTCCATTGCCGCAGGGTCATTAGCAACAACTGTGGCTCCTCTTTCAAGAAGTCCTGATACAATAACCTTTGAAGGTGCTTCACGCATATCATCAGTTTGAGGTTTAAAGGATAACCCCCAAATTCCAAATGTTTTTCCTTTTAAATCTTTTCCATAAACAGATTCAATTTGTTCAAGAAGCTTTCCTTTTTGTTGAGCATTTACCTGTTCAACAGCTTGTAAAATTGTCATGTCTTCTTGATTTTTACTTCCTGTACGGATCAACGCTTGAACATCTTTAGGAAAACAAGAACCACCATATCCAATTCCAGGGAAAAGAAAATGAGGACCAATTCGAAAATCAGAGCCAATTCCTTTTCTTACTTCATCAACATTTGCTCCTACTTTATCACAGAGATTTGCAATTTCATTCATAAATGAAATTTTTGTTGCAAGCATTGCATTTGCTGCATACTTGGTCATTTCTGCACTAGGAATATCCATTACAATTAAACGATCTTTATTTTCCATTGTTAGTGGAGAGTAAAGTTCCTTCATTAATGCTGCTGTTCTTGGATCAGAAACTCCAATAACAACTCGATCAGGTTTCATAAAATCATTAATTGCTGCACCTTCACGTAAAAATTCAGGATTTGATACAATATCAAAAGGACAATCAATGTCTCGATTTTTTAATGTATCTTGAACCTTTTGTCTTACTTTTTGTGCAGTACCAACAGGAACTGTCGATTTATCAATAATAATTTTAAACTCATTCATGTGAGTTCCAATGGTTTCTGCAACTGATAATACATATCTCAAATCTGCACTACCATCCTCACCTGAAGGAGTTCCAACAGCAATAAAATTAAAAAGAGATTTTTGAATTGCGTCTTCAGCATCTGTTGTGAATGAAAGCCTTCTTAGCTTTACATTCCGCTTAATCATTTCTTCTAGACCTGGCTCGTAAATTGGAATGATTCCTTTTTGCAAGTTATCAATCTTTTTCTGATCAATATCTACACAAATGACATCATTTCCACTTTCAGCAAAACAGGCTCCAGCAACTAAACCTACATACCCACTACCAAAGACAGCAACTTTCATAGTTTAATACTCCAATAATTTTTTAAGCTTCTAGATCTTTTCGAGAAGTAATAATTTTATCAATTAATTTGTATTCAACAGCATCATCTGCATCTAACCAATAATTACGATCAATATCTTTTAGTACTTGTTCTAATGATTTTCCTGTTTGGTCAGCATACATTTGAGCAATTTTGTTTTTTGTTTTTTGAATACTTTTTGATTGAATCTCAAGATCTGTAACCTGACCTTGCATTCCAGAAAGAAGAGGTTGATGAATCATAAACTCTGCATTTGGAAAAGCAAATTTTCGGCCTTTATCACCAGCGAGAGATAGAATTGATCCCATACTAGCGGCAAGTCCTGATACAATTGTTGTAATTGGGCAACTTACAAATCTAAGAGTATCAAAAATACCAAAACCACTTGTGACTTCTCCACCTGGAGAATTAATCATAATTTTAATCTCTTCATCAGGAGACTCTTGTTCTAACAACAGAATTTGTTGGATAACTTTTTGTGCTAATTTTGAATCAACAGCACTAGAAATAATAATAGTTCTAGTTTTTAATAATTTAGAGGATAGATCTTCTGATGCTTCCTTATTATCCTCTTCTTCCTTATTATTTTGGATGAGTACATTAGTTTTGTTATTCATCTGTTAAGGCACCTATGAAATTGATTGAGATCTTTTATTTGAATAAATTTTAGGGAGCATAGCGAATTGACAGAATCTATGCAAATAAATGAGGTATTTATTGATTTTATATGGATGATATGTTTACAGGTTATTATTATGAATTTTCTAGGAAAGAAAGAATGAAATCAAAAAAATGGATATTGTTTGAAAAAATGAAGCCCAAAAAACAAGAAAAAAAGCGTGTATTGATTCACGGAAACTTACTTCAATTTTTAGATGATAAAGAAATTCATGAATTTAAAATTTCAAAAATTATTTTGATCCTAAATCAATTTAAAGATTATCAATTATATCTAGGCTTCCCATTTGTAACCAGTTTTTTTCATAAAACAATTCCTCTTCAAAAAGAAGATTTATTGTATGCATATCGAAACACCATTCCTATTGACCAATTAAAAAAACATCATCAGGTAGCAAATTCTTTTCCATTAAATAAAAAACAAGCCGTTACTGTTTATTCAAAACTAACTTCAAAAGGAAATAATTTAATTCAATTATTAAAAAAGCATCAACTTGATTCTTCGTGGCTATCTTTATTAGGATTATTTACAGAGTTTCATTTTTTTCATTTAGATTTATCAAAGGATTATTATATTTATTTTGCTCAAGAAGCAATATTTCTACAAAATCAGCCTGAAAAAGAATTTGTGTATATTCCTAGTTGGGATCATGGCTCTTACTTAAATGATGATGATGAAAAGCAAACAATGGATATGCTTTTTGAACATTATAAATTAAATTTAAATCGATTTCGAATTTGGAAAGAACATACTGTAAATGAAAAAGAACAAAAGATCTATTTTTGGAAAAATGAACAAGAGCATTCAAAAGATCTTTTCTCTTTATTGAGTTTTGATGAGGAATATGCTGATAAGTCAACTTGGCAAGGAAAGACAAAATTATTTGTTTTCTCAAAAATTCTAATAAAAATTTCGTTTAAAAATTTATTATTGATCTCACTATCATTGCTATTAGTTTGGTATTATATCCTTTTTTCTAATTTAGATGTTAAGAAAAAAGACTATTATTCTTCTAAAAAAGAATTACTATTTTTGAAAAATAGGTTCCATCAACTGAAATCTATGGAAGAAGAGATTAAATTTAAAAAACATGTTCAACTTGAAAGAATATTTCCTATTCAATGGTTAGGCTTTTTAGAGGTTTCTTTAAAAAGAACAAAATTTTGGTTAATTGAAATTAAAATTAAAAAGAAACTTGTATTTTGTAAGATTAAAGGAGGAAAAAAGTCAAAAATTGAAAATTTAAAAACTATTTTATTAGAAAAACAGATTGAAATGAAAGTTCAAAAGAACAACAAATCTAATTTAGATCAAAAAAAATTCACTATTCAATTATCTTTAAAAAGATGATTTCTAAAAACTTTAAAAGTAAACGAATTCATCTCTTATTAATATTGATGCATATATTTATTGTTTTAGTGCTAATTTTTCCTGTAGAAGAAAAAGTTGATTATTTTAATAAAAAGATAAGATCTAATCTAGATGAAATATTATTTTATAAAACATCTAAAAATAAATTTAATTATTATGATAAATCAATCTATTTTATAAAAATTTCTCCAACTCAATTTTTTCAATTTAGGAAGAAATTACTATTATTTTTAAAACAAAATAACCTTTTAGTTTCTAAAAATATGGATAAACATCAAAAATTTGGTTCAAATCAAAAAATGAATAGCATTGACGTAGTTTTAAAAGGAAAATATCAATATTTTCTAAAATTATTAAATTGGATTTCAAAACAAGAAGGACTTCTAATTCAAAGCTTTCAACTAGAAGTAACTACTCAGCCTAAGAATACGAAAAATCCTGATTTAAAAGGAACTATTCACTTTGTTTTCGCAATCTCTTCTAAGTGATGTGGTTTTTATAAAAATGATTCGTAAAACTTATTTTTTTCTGATAGTAATGACCTTGTTTTTCAGGGTTGATTCTTATTCCAACCCATTTTCAGCAAAAATAGAAAGCCAAACTAAAAAAATTCCTCTTCAACAAAAAAAAATTAAAATTCTCTCACATGGAATTATATTTTGGAGGAATGATGAATATGCATTTTTGCAAATTGGAAAAGAAGATTTTGTGATACAAAAAGGAAATGAGATCGAACAGTTTAAAATTTTAGATATTTTTAAAAAATATATTGTTCTTCAATATAAAGAAGAAATTATTAAGGTTTATCATAATAAAATTCATTTTTTCATGATTGATTAAGGGGCCAAATGTCTTTAAGTAAAGATGCAGTATTAGCAGATATTCTATTTTCTGCTGAAAGTATGGGATTAGATTTAGAAGATCTGTTATCAATGATTCCAGATGTTCTAGAAGATGCAGAAGGAAAAATTAAAATATTAAACGATGAAACGGTAAGTTTAGCAGATCAAGAAAAAATTAAATCAATTGCACATGATTTAAAAGGAACATTTTTAAACTACGGCTTAAATAAACTTGGGGAAGTTGCAAAATATATTGAAAATGAGCCTGAAAGTGCAGAAAATGGAGCAAGAGCAAAAGAACTAGAAGAGCTATTATCTGATGTAAAAGCAATGAATCTAGCGTAGGTTTTTTAGTAATTCTAATGCTTTTTGATAAACTTTATCTTGTTTTGAGTAAGGTCGGAAAACTGTTGATTGTTTAATTGCATAATCTGGCATTACTCCTCGCTTATGAAAACTTTTTCCTGAAAGAGTATAATATTTGGCAATGGTTAGTTTTACTCCAAGTTCCTCTGTAATATGAAAAATGGATTGGATTGTTCCCTTTCCAAAACTTTTCTCACCAACAATAATTCCTTTTTTGTGATCCTTTAATGCTCCTGCTAAAATTTCAGATGCACTTGCTGTTCTTTTATCAATTAAAATAATGACTTTTTTATCATATAATTGTCGTGACGTTGCTTGATAATGTTCTGTTTGTTTTTGATCTCGATTTTTGGCTTCAACAATCAAACCTTGAGTAAGGAAAAAATCAAC
This sequence comes from bacterium, assembly GCA_051275585.1. Lineage (GTDB taxonomy): Bacteria > SAR324 > SAR324 > XYD2-FULL-50-16 > JBNMNM01 > JBNMNM01. The sequence continues at coordinate 11,181 of JBNMNM010000026.1, forward strand.
AATCTCAACAGCAGAAAGTAAAAGCCCTCCGCCATTACCTCGTAAATCTAAAATAACTGCTTGATTTTGATATTGTAAAAGAACTTTCTCTATTTCTTGAGGTGTATCTTTTTGGAATCGAAAAATTTTTAATATCAGTACTTCCTTTTTTTCTCGAACTTGAATTGAAGATGCATGAAACTGAGTTCGCTGAATTGATATTTTGTGATGCTTTTTTTCTGTTGGATTATAATATTTAAGTACTAAAAAGCTTCCTTTTTTTCCTAGCATCATTTTTTGAATTTGATGATTTAGAAGGTTCTTTAATGATTTGTTATTAATTTCTTCAATCACAAAGTTTATTTTTAATCCTGCTTTTTTCGCAGGTGACTTTTCATAAACATGAGTAACAATCAACTTTCCTTGATTTAACTTTGCCTGAATACCGATCCCTATAAATTTTCCTAATGAAATTTGTTCCAAATACTGCAATTGCCTTTTACTTAATAATTGAGAGTGAGGGTCAAGATTTTTAAAAATACCTTGAATTGCAGAATGGATAATCTGTTTATTTGGAATTGATTGGTAGTAATTTTTTTGAACCAATTGGAGAGCTTTACTTAGTTTTTCTAGTTCTTGAAAATATGTGTGATTTGTTTGAGAAAAAACATAAGTAGGAAAAAGTAAGCAAGAAAATAAGATAAGAGTAATTAGTTTATACATCAGATAAATTTTTTATTTGTTCAAGTGTAATAGCTTTTTAGCTTTTTTTTCTAAGCGCTTTGTTTCAATATGCTTGTATTTATGAAAACTTGCTAACAAGTCTCGGATCTCATATTTCTGAAGCCTTAAACGGTATAGCTCCATTCCTTTTACAAAACGAATTTCATCAGGTGCAATCAGAAAATGGATATCACCAGCCTGAATCCATAGTCCTTGACTATCAGGACTAAGATCTAGGGCTAAAGAAAATCTGCCTTCTTTATCTCGGTGTCTAATCTTCATAGATGTCTTAACAAGGAAGATAGTATTTTACGTAATGGAAGCATTTTTCAATAAATATTGCTTTACTCACACTAGGAAAAAATTGACAAGCTAAAAGCAATTTAATCCTTTAGATAAAAGCTTTGTCTAAAGATCTATTGATATTTTCTCAAGAAATACATTTTTTGGCAAAAAAGAACCCAATAGGTCTCAGGGAAGGAGGACACATTACCTATTGGGTGAAGGAGTCATATGATATACTTGTATTATTAGTACAAATATTTTCATAATTCTGTAAAATAGTTATCTTATTTTCGGAAGTTTTTAAGTTCTGCTATTTTTTGAAAAGATGGTCTTTGATTTACTTCTTTGAACCATTTAGAAAGATTTAGAAATGCTGATAGATCATTTTTAATTGCAAGGTTAAGATTGATGATAGAGGCCACATTGATATCTGCAACCGTTAATTCTTCACCAACAAAAAATGATTTTCCTTCTAAATGACGATCAATGATCTCATGTAAAGGTTTTGCTTTTTCTAGAGCAGCTTCTACAACACTCGTATCTCGTTTATCTTCAGGAACAAAAATAAGTTGGATAAAAGCCTTAATTAGAGGTTCTTGTAGCTCAAGCATTGACCAATAACTCCATTGTTGAACATAGCCTCGATCTTCAACTGTATTTCCCAAAAGAGATGGTTTATATTTATCAGCAATATAATGACTAATTGCCATTGACTCGAAGAAAGTATGTTCTCCATCAATCAAACAGGGTACTTTTCCACTTGGGTTTAATGCTAAAAATTCCTTACTTTTGTGTTCCTTTTTCTTCATATCAAGAGGTACTTGCTCATATTCTACACCTGCTTCTTCAAGGGTAATATAACAACGTCCTGCACTAGATAAAGCTGAACCATAAATCTTAATCATAACCTGTCCTGTAAAAGTTAAATTTCTAAGGGAAGTTGAAAAAATTGAATTGAATTGTTTGTTGCAATTCTTGTTGTTTCTTTAAAAGAAAGTTGGAGTATTTGGCTTACCTTCTTTGCTATCACTGGCAGAAGACAAGGTGCTGAATCTTTTCTTTCTCTACCAAAATGAACTTGGATATATGGCGAATCAGTTTCAAACTGAATTTGATCTAAAAATTTTTGATGAATTGATGCTGTTAGCTTTTTCTGGTTTGGAAAAGTAACAGCTCCACCGATTCCAAAATGTCCTTGAATTTGCTCCCATTGAGTTGCTAATTGCATATTACTTGACCATGCATGATGCAAAACAGAAAGTTTTGGAAACTGTTTTAGTGCTTGAATAACAAGAGCTAAAGATTTTCTTTGATGAAGAATAACTGGAAGGTTAAATTGATCTGCAATTTTGAGTTGTTCTTGAAAAACTTGATTTTGTGCAGAAAGAGATTCTTTGAAATATGAATCTAAGCCAATTTCACCAATCGCAACAACATTTGGATGATGTAGTAAGGATTGAAGTCGTTTGAGATCTGAAGCTTGAATGTGGTGTGCTTCCATAGGATGAATTCCTAAAGCACACCATACATCTGAATGATTTTCTGAGAAGCGAAGAACACGTTCCCATTCTTTTGGGTGAACACAAGGGACAACAACACCTATAACTCCTTTTTCTCTTGCAAGATCTAACTCTTTTTCTGGCTGCTTAAAATGAGTTAGATGGCAGTGTGTATCAATCAAGTTGTCCTAAATAGATCACATCATTAATTTGCTAGTTTCTTAGGAAATGCCGTTCCTGTTTTTTGTCCAGGAGCAGATTCCATGATATTAAGAACTTCTACAATTCGAGCATTTGAAAACTTTTTTGTTGTTTTTTGAATTTTTCGAAGCATCAATTTCGCTTGTGCTGATTTTTCAAAGAAACCAATTCGTGTTCGATATGAATAACCTTTAGCTTTTCGATTTTTCTTTTGTGAAATATAAGAAAAATTTGCGAAAGGAGTAATTTCTCGTAAATTTGCAATTGCAGTTTTTCGATTACTTGTATTGCTAATTTGAATTACCCATGGTCGACTTCTTTGGATTCCAAAATCAATTAATTCACCACTAATCTCTGAGTAGCTAGGAAGAACAGGCCAGAAGTTTGCTGGAAAAATCCGTTTCTTTTTATATCGTTTATAAATTTCTTCTCCAACACTTCGAGCTTCATTTGCAGTTGCAAAAAATCCAGTTCGAATTCGGTAGAAATAGTGTCCTTTTTTTGATCGTTTCGTTTTAATTTTTGTTTTTGTTCGATACAGATAAGCATAATATCCATCACGAATCAAAAATTTGACAATATCAACAGCTTGATCAAGTTTATTTAATTGAAGCGACATTAACTGAAGTGCGAACTTCTTTCTTTCGTATTGACCAGAAATGTTTTTCTTTTTGTCATCAATCGATTTAATTTTGAGTCTTCTTCCTGCATCAATAATTACTTTCCATTTTCCTGTATCAGCAGAAACGATGGTATAATCAATTTTATCCTTATTTTGGATAAGAATTGTTTTCCATCTCCAAGGATTTCTAATGTTTTTAGCTTTTTTAGCAATTGACCATAAATTGTCACCTTTTTCTACAATATATGAATCGTTAAATTCTTTGTTTTCTTCTTCATTACCTTGATTTTGTGTAGTTTGATTCGTATTTTCAGAGGTAGT
>JBNMNM010000027.1:0-14697 GCA_051275585.1 bacterium
TATGAATTTATTAAACTACATTATGGAAAAATGTGGATTGAAAGCCAAGAAGAAAAAGGAACCCATGTTTTTTTCCAAATTCCAAAACAGTTCCCTTCAGAATCAAGAGAAGTTACAAACATTTAAAAGTTTTAACTCGAATTTTCCAACCTTTATAACTTCTTTTTGTCCTTGCTGCACCACCTAAAGAAATCCTCTCTAATTTCCCTAGAAGTCTTACATTTCCTACACAATGAACTAGTTTCGTTGAGATCAAAATTAATTGAACTCCATCAAAGTTTGCATAACTTTGGAACGTCAGTTCTCCTGTAACTGGATGACCATAAGGATATGACAATGATGGGTGCTGGGAAATCATCATTCTTGATTTTCTAGTAGCTTCCAATTGAACTTTTTGATTGATGCACTGAAATAAATCTTTCGAGGATTTCATTCCAGTAGTACAGGTTCCTGCAAAACTAATTGAGGCTATTCCTAGAAAGCTCAGAACAATTAAGAAAAATCGGCATATCTGTTGCATTTTCACCTTTATTACAATGAGCATTAATTCTTAAGGATGAGAGTTACCATGAGTGGGATATACAGTCTACTTTCGGCCGCAAAAGGTCAACAGCGTAGGATGGAAGCTACGTCAAATAATCTTGCAAACGTAAATACTCCTGGTTTTAAGGGTGATCGTGCAATATTTCGTGAATACTTAGCTGATGTAACAGGACAGGACTTAGAGTCAGAAGAAGAACTATTTTCTCATAACGAATTTATTTCCCCTTTTAGCAAAGGTGGAAATTCAATGGTTTTGACTGATGAAATTGTTCCAAATCTAGCAAGTGGTAGCTATAAAGCGACAAATAATTCATTCGATCTGGCTTTAAAATCAGATGGTTTCTTTTCTGTAAAGACTCCTCAAGGAATTCGATACACTAGAAATGGACAGTTTACCAAAGATAATAAGGGCTTCTTAGTTACACAGGACGGTGGACAAGTATTAGGAAAAAAAGGGCCAATCAAAATCACAGGATCTAAATTTACTGTTGGAGTTGATGGTAGCGTGAACATTAATGGAAAACAAATTGATACCTTAAAAGTTGTGAATTTTAATAATCCACATACTTTAAGTAAAATGGGTAATTCTTACTGGGTTCCATCACACGCAAGCCAGAAAGCAACAGAGTTAAGTTCTTTTTCAGTTCAACAAGGAATGTTAGAAGGATCTAACGTAAATACGGTAAGTGAAATGGTAAACATGATTGCGGTTAATCGTGGTTATGAAGCTACTCATAAAGCAATCCGTACCATTGATGAATTGGATGATAAGTCGATTTCGATGGCTAGAGTATAATACGTTTTATTTTGCTTTATTTAATATTGATTTTGTTTAGTTTTATTTCTGAATTATTGGTGCATAGGGAAATGTGCCTTTTTATGATTATTGGGAGAATACCGAAATGATGACCTCTCTTTTTAGCTCTGCGACAGGGATGGCCGCACAGCAAAAAAATATAGCTACAGTGGCAAATAATCTTGCCAATGTTAATACTGTTGGATTTAAAAAAGACCGAAATAGCTTTCAAGATTTACTCTACTCTCAAGAACGTGCCGCAGGTGGTGCTTCTTCTTCTACAACACAGGTTCCAGGCGGAATTCATGTTGGTCATGGGGTAAAGCTTGCTAGTACAGAGAAGATTTTCACTCAAGGTAATATTAAGAACACTGGAAATGATCTTGACATCAGTATTGATGGAGATGGTTTTTTCCAAGTACTTCGTCCCAATGGAACGATCTCTTATACACGAAACGGAAGCTGGCGAAGGGATTCCACAGGTAGAGTTGTAACTCCTGATGGATACCCACTAGAACCTGAAATTATCATTCCTTCTGGTGCAACCAAAGTAATGATCAATGAAAGTGGAACAGTTCAGGTTTTAATGGGAGGACAGTCTGCTGCTCAACCAACAAAAATTGGAAATATTCAATTAGCTCGATTTATTAATCCAGGCGGATTAACTCCAATTGGTAAGAATTTATTCACTGCTACAGGTGCATCAGGAAATGCTGAGACTGCTGATCCAGGTCAAACTGGAATGGGTCTTTTAAGTCAAGGTTATTTAGAACTTTCCAATGTGAATCTTGTAGATGAAATGGTGAATATGATTACTACTCAGCGAGCTTATGAAGTGAATTCGAAGTCAATTCAAACTTCTGATAATATGCTGCAAACAGCAGTAAATATTATTAGGTAGGATAAGGAGTACAAGTCATGAAAGCGGTGAAAATTTTTTTTATAAGATTGCTACTTTTAGCATTCTTTCCCTTTTCAATTTCTTCAGTGCAAGCAAATGCATCATCTGTAATTGAAATACGGATTATGCCTGATGCCATTGTTTATGGAGAACGATTTTCGTTAGGAAGTGTCGCTGAGTTTGAAGGTTATGATTCTACGAAAATTAAGAAATTATCTAAAATTGATATGGGTCGATCACCGCTTCCAGGTCGGTCACTTATTTTGTCACAAGGTTTAATTAAGTCTCGTTTGCGTAGAATCATCAAACTTAGCAAAGTTAAGTTGATTATGCCTAAACGACCAATGGTAAGCCGTGCTGCATTAAAGATCACAAAAAAAGAACTGGATATCATTGTCACAAAAGAAGTCGCAAAACTTTATAATAAATTTAACGATGTAAATATTCATATCCAAACTCGTCTTCGTGATACATTCATTCCAAAAGGAGAAGCATCATATACAATTAAGCGTTTAGGAACAAATGCTGTAATTGGTGGTTACTCAACATGGAAACTACAATTAAAAGTAGATGGTAAAGTAGAAAAGCGTTTTTGGGTTCGAGTCAAGGTAGATATTGTTGATAAAATTCTTGTTGCTAAAAAACGAATTCAAAAAGGAACAATCATTCGTCGTGCTGATTTAAAAACGATTAAAAGAAATATTTCTCTTGATCAAAAAGGTCTACACCCAGAACAAAAATTAATTATTGGGCAAAGTGCTCGCCGAGATATCTCAGCAAATGAGCGTGTAACCAAACATGTTCTAGAAGCTCCTGTGATTATTTCTGAAGGAAAAAGAATTATTTTAGAATACAAAACCAAAAATTTAGTCATGAGAACCGTTGTTGAAGCTCTAAAAGATGGGAAAAAAGGTGATATTATTCCTGTAAAAAACCTTAAGAGTAAGCGAGTAATTCAAGCAATAGTTTCTAACTCTGCAATGGTTCGAGTAATCCTATAAAGGTATGATGAAAAATATTTTAAGATTAGTTTTAATCAGCCTGATTGCTTTAGCTACAAGTGGTTGTATTCAGAGACCTATGATTATTCCTGAGCAACAGCAGGTTGCAAAGAAAAAAAGTTCTCATTATAATATTTATGCAAATAAACATCGTCAAAGAACTCCAATTCCAATTGGAAAAAGTCAATATGAAGGTTCTTTGTGGGCAAGCGAAGCATCATGGGGAAATTTATTCCGAGACCATCGAGCACGATTTGTTAATGATGTTTTAAGTATTACAAGTATTGCATCAATTGTAAGTTTAGAAAAAGCACAACCAGTTAAAACACGAACTAGACGAGCCTTGCCAGGACAAGCAGCAACAACTCCAACGGTTGCACGAAAAGCAACACTTACAAGGTCACAACAAGAGCAAAACGATGTACTACGTGCAATGAAGACAATTACAGCACGAGTAACCCGAGTTTTTCCAAATGGTACAATGCGAATTCAAGGTGAAAAAATTGATTATCGCCGAGGAAATACAATTCGTTATGTAACCAAAGTCAGAGGAATTATTCGTCCTGAAGATATCAATGCTAAAAATGAGATTGTTGCAACAAAACTAGCACGATCAGAAATAAAAATTCGTAGACAACTACTTGCAAGTAGTTACCGAAGAAATGTAAGAAGACGTGCAGGCTTTCTAAATCGTTTAAATCGACTAGCTACAGGGAAAAAAATCGTAAATTAAATCTATAGTTTTAACCCATCATAATTAATAATCTGATTTTTTTAAAAGCGAGGCTTACTGTCTCGCTTTTTTTTTGTCTAAAAAAATAAAAAAAATATGGATCATTAAATAAAAGGTCATGAATCATGCATTTCTATTTAGAAATAGTTATGACGGTATTGAATATTTCTACGATTCATCCATAAAAAATAATGAAAAAATCAAATAAGTTTCAAATTCTAGGACTGATTGCACTTCTTTTAATTGGATTTGCAACTGAAGTTCTTGCTGTTAGAGTGAAGGATTTAGCTGGAATTCGTGGTTTTCGTGATAATCAACTTATTGGTTTTAGTATTGTTGTTGGTTTGAATGGTTCAGGAGATACAGCACAATCACTGCTAGCACGAAAACCTCTTAAAAATGCTTTAGAACGAATGGGAATTTCGATTTCATTAAATGAAATCAAAGGGCGAAGTATTGCCGCTGTAATGGTAACGGCAACCCTTCCTCCTTTCGCAAAACAAGGCCAACGATTAGATGTTACAGTAAGTACTTTAGGTGATGCAATTTCCCTTCGAGGTGGAACATTAGTCCTGTCTCCTTTACGAGCACCAAACAGAAAAGTTTTTGCCGTTGCTCAAGGGCCAATTACAGGAATTCCACTAGGAATTGAAACACCCGCAGGTCGAGAGATACTTGGTTCAACAAAGTTAAAGATTAATGCGAAATCCAATCTAGTTCCTACAGTAGGAAAAGTTCCAGGTGGAGCTTTAGTAGAACGAGAGATTAAACTAAATCTTAATGCACGAACAAGAATCTTTCTAAACCTAAAACAACCAGATTTTACAACAGCATTTCGACTAGCAAAGGTTGTGAACCGTAATTTAGGTGATGGATCAGCAAAAGCAATTGATGCAGGAACAATCGAAATCGCAGTTCCTGCAAGTTATCTTGGTCAAACAGTAGAGTTAATTTCTAAAATCGAGAATTTAGAAATTCAACCTGGAACTGTAGCAAAAGTTGTTTTGGATGAAAGAACAGGAACTATTGTTATGGGAACCAATGTTCGAATTCTTCCTGTCGCAATTTCACATGGAAATTTGAATATTACAATTTCAGATCTTCAAGCAGCAAAAACAGCACGAGGATCTACAGCAAAAAAAGCAACTACAGCTAATGTTCTCATCTTTAAAGGTGGGGTAGATATTAAGGATGTAGTTGATGGCTTAAATAAAATTGGAATTTCTAATTCTGAGTTAGCTGAAGTATTAAAAACAATCAAAACGGCTGGTGCATTACAAGCTGAATTAGTCATTAAATAATTTATAATTGTCTACTGTGTAAATTGATATGGATATTCAAAATAAAGTTTTAGCTTCTAAGTACCATGCTCTTTTATCAAAGAATGTAAAAAAAACGAATGGCCTTCAAAAACCTGCGAAAACTACATCTACGAAGGACTCACAAGGTTTTAAAATTGGTGGTAAGGATGTAAAAGTTGCAACAGATCAATTTGAGGAATTCTTTGTGCATAGCTTAATGAAAGAAATGAGAAAAACTCAGTATAAAGATCAACTATTACACGGTGGACAAGGCGAAGACCTATTTCGTGATATGCTTGACGGGCAGTATACTAAATTGATGGTGAAAAACGGTGGTATTGGGCTTAGTCAGTTTATGATTGATCAATTAAAAAATCATTAAAGTTTTCCGACAGAATTCCGATGATTGTAGAAAAACTACTGTGTTTTGTATTATACCACTCAAAGAAGCATAGCCTTTAGAGGAATTATGAAAATTTCAAATCAATATACAAAATTACCACTTCAAGAAACACATGCCGGACAAAAAAAAGGAAAAGAAGGTTCCAGTCAATTAGGAGCCATCGAAGCACAGCAGTCCGTTCAGCAAACAGGCAATAATTTTGCTATCAATCGAATTCGTATGAAGATTGATGCTGAATCTGGTTTTAATGCTGAGAAAGTAAACGCTTTAAAAGCAAAAATTCAAGACGGTTCCTATAAAATTGATGCAGATAAAGTAGCCAAACAACTATTGAAACATTCTTTATTAGAAGATCTTTAATCATTCTTATTCATTGATGATTGGTCATGAAACTAGAAATACTTGTTGAAAACTTGCAGGCACAAATTTCCCTGCATGAAGAACTGCTTGATATTTTAACTCGGGAAACTGAGCTTCCTACTAATTGCTCTCTTGAAGTTCTAGCAGAACTTCAAAATGCAAAGGATCAAGTTGTTCAGTCGATTTATCAGAAAGAAGATGATCGAATCAAAATGGTTCAACAATATTGTGATCATGAACAACTTGTTGATGGTAGTCTTAGTCGAATTATTGAAGTTTGTGATGATGAATTTCAGAGCGAACTAATTCATTGCAAAAGAACGTTATTAGAATTGATAGAAGAAGTTAAGGAAGTTGGCCAGAAGTCTGCATTAATTGCCAATGCTAGATTGCAAAGCATTGTTGGAATGCAAAATGCGATTCACCGAGTTTTTCATCGTCAACCTTTGTACTCACAAAAAGGAAAGGTTAGCCAACCTAGAGGGGCTTGTCTTGTGAGAAAAAGTGTCTAAAACGATGTAATGTGAATCAAAAACGCTAAACTTTTCTAGAGAAACTCATGTCAATCTTTACATCTTTTGAAATCGGTAAAAAGGCCTTGTCTGCTTCGCAAGCAGGACAAACATCAACAGGTCATAATATTGCCAATGTTGATACAAAAGGGTTCTCTCGTCACGAAGTAAGTCAGTCTGCAAGTCGTCCAATGGCTAGTGGTGCTGGAACTGGAGTTGAGATTGATGAGATTCGAAGAATCCACGATAATTTTACAATTAAGAAAATTATTGAAGAACAAAATAATGTTGGTAGTTTCTCCACAAAAACAGACATTTTAAAACGTGCAGAAATTATTTACACCGATTTAGAAGGGAATGGTTTACGTGCTGCTTTAGATGAGTTTTGGAGTGCATGGGCAGGAATTGCAAATCAACCTGAAAGTGAAGCTCTTCGAACAGCTCTTCTTTCTGATGCTCAAAAATTAGCAAATAATTTTCGTGTGGTTGATCGTCGAATTTCAGAACTAAGAAAAGATTTAAATTCTAGAATGGAAGTTCAAGTTCTAGAAGTTAATGATTTAGCAAAAAAACTGGCAAAATTAAATACTCAAGTACAAACCATTGAGTTTCAAGGTGGAAATGCTAACGATTTCCGAGATCAACGAGACTTATTACTTCAGGAAGTTTCTGAAAAAATTAATATCCAATGGTTTGAGGATGATCGAAGTCTACTGCAAGTATCTTTAGGTAATGGTCAACTTTTAGTTGATGGCCGAAATGCAAATATGCTTCTTTCACTGCGAAATACAGATGGTGCAGAATTAGGAATGAGTGATGTTGCCATCAGAGCAAAATCTGGAACAGTCTATAAAATTTCAGATAATTTAAAAGGTGGCGTGATTCATGAATATCAATCACAGAGAGACGGCAATCTTAAGAAGTATCAAAACGATCTAAACTTAATGGTGCGAGAGTTGGCCTTTCAGGTAAACACAATCCATGCAACAGGAACAGGAATTGAGTCTGCACGGTTTCGAGAAACAAGTGCTTATGGACTAGATGCAAATGCTAGAAACAATCCTCTTCCATTTTTAGAAAGTGGTTCTTTTGAAATCCAGCTTGTGAATCAAGATGATAATGAAATTTCAGATATCATCTCCATTGATCTTGAAGCAGGTACAGATACTTTAGATTCAGTAGTCGAAAAAATTAATCTGGCTTCTGATGCTTATGAATATGATGATGAAGGAAATAAAACGCTCAAAAAAAATCATACTCTTAAAGCAAAAATTAATGAAGATGGATCAGTTTCTCTGGTTGGTGGTTTAGGAAAGAAGTTTATTTTTGGTGAAGATCAAACCAATGTTTTAGCATTGATGGGTTTTAATGCCTTCTTCCATGTTGTTGATGGAGCAAAAGATTTACGAGTGAATCAAGAGTTAATTGAAAATGAGATGGCGATTTCTGCTGGTAAGGGACTTCTTCCAGGTGATAATAGAGTTGCTCTCGATATTGCAAGTTTGCAGTTCAAGCCAATCATGAGAGATGAAACTGCAACCTTTGATGAATTTTATAATGCACAAGTTGCTGATGTAGGTTTAAGGGTTCAACGAGCACAAAAATCAGAAGCGAATCATCAACAGATTCTTGATCAATTTATTACCCTTAGAGATTCAGTTTCTTCTGTAAATTTAGATGAAGAGATGGCCAATATGGTCAAATACCAAAGAGCATACGAATCATCGGCTAGATTTATGAGTACAATTAATGAAATGACCAATACTTTAGTTAATATGTAAAATAGTCATTAGTCAACGACCCGCCACTAAGCTAACGCTATAGTGGGGGCTTGAAGTCTAAGCCCAGTTGTCTAGCTTCAGTTCTTAGGAACTACGTTATTTGTGTTATGATACCTTGGAGTGTACTCGCAAGCTCCTCGCTCTATCGATGTGTTTTAACCAGTTCTGAAGGGTAGGAACAGTGAGCATGTCATAAAAAGCACTGATAACATTAGCGATGCGATACTTACTCACGCCTCGGTGTGAAGAGGCCTTACGGCCACATACAACAACTCCTTACCTTCTTAGGTCTTTTAGACTTCGGAGGGTGAGGTCAAAAATTCATCACCACCCAAGCTAACGCTTTGGATGGTGAATTCTTTTTGATAATGTTAAACTCTGAACAATATTAATGGATTCCTAAAAGGGCTGTCATGAGAGTAACTGACCTCACAAAGCAAAATGCAGTTGTTCGAAATATGAACAATAATTCTGAGGACTTTCAAAATTTAATGACAAATATTTCATCAGGAAAAAGAATTAATAAGCCATCTGATGACCCTGTAGGAGCCGTAAGTAGCCAAGATTATCGAACAACGATTAGTCATATTGATGTAACAAACCGAAATATCTCCGCAGATAAGGTTTGGCTTGACTCAACAGAGAATTATGTCACTCAAATGAATGACATTTTATCGCAAACAAAAGCCTTAGGTTTACAGGCTGCAAATGCTCCCTCTACTGGAGAAGCTAGAGGCGTAATTGCTAGAGAACTAGATAGTTTATTGCAGGATTTGATTGATCTTGGAAATGGAAAAGAAGGTAAGTTATTCCTTTTTTCTGGAACAAAAACGTTTACCAAACCATTTGAAATGGGAAGTCGTAGAAATGCTACGAATGCACATTATACTGGTACTCGAATACAAAGTTCTCGAAAATTTCTTCCTTTTGAACAAGCAAAACCTCTTGATGCAGTTCAAGCAGGGTCGTTTACTTTGAATCTTACAGATACAAAAGGAAAAATTACTCCAATTACCATTGATTTAAAAGGAACAGAAAGTATTAAAGATATTGTAGAAAAAATTAATCTTTCTGCTGCTGGAGAAGGATTTTTTACAGAATCAAAATCATCACCGACTGGCTACGAGGCGAAACTTTTTGCTCAAATTGGTGTTGATAATAAACTCTACCTTGATCCTGAAAAGGGATATAAGTTGAGTTTTGGAGAAAAAGACACAACCAACTTTACTCGTTTTTCTCGCTTTGGAATTATGGGTGATGATGGATGGGCAGAGTCAGGCCTTCCTCAGATTAGAAATGATATTATGACATCAGAAAACTTTGATGCTCATTTTGAAGGACATTCCGATAATCAATATACCATTCGGATTGTTCAAGGTGGAACTTTTGATAATGCTAAATATGTGATTTCCGATGATGATGGAAAATCATGGAGTCCACCCGAAGATTTAAAGCAAAAAATTGATGTTTATAACCCTAAAGGAAAAGCAAACAGTCAAGTAGTATTGAAATTTGAAAGTGAACTTAATCCTTTTTTTAAAGAAGGAGTAGAATTTCAATTCGATGGCAACCCTGTTGTGCTTTATAAGGGAAATAATCAAACAAAAGAAGTTCTTTTAGATAATGGAATTCGTTCTCCTGTAAATTTAACAGGAAGAGAGATTTTTTATAAAACTGATGATGATTCAATAAATATTTTTGATGCTGTCTATCGTTTAAAAGAAAATGCTCTGAGTGATGACTCAAATGGTTTATCTAAAAGTATTACAAATATTGAAATTGCCCTAGATCAAGTTCTGAAAAAAAGAGCGAAAGTAGGGGTTTTGATGAGAAAAGCAGAACAAAGTGAATCACGCTTGGAAATGGAGAAAATGTCAAAAATGAGGGCAATTTCTGATCTAGAAGATTTAGATCTACCAAAGTCCATTGTGAACTTAAATGCTGCTGAATTGCGACACAAAGCATCCTTGGATGCAAGTGCCCGCTTAATTCAACCGAGTTTAGTCCAGTTTTTAAAATAGAATTTTTGTTTTAAAGGTGGTTCTAGCTTAATATTTCGCCAGGGAGGGTGAAAGTGCTGATTCTGACAAGGAAGTTGGGAGAAAGTATCACAATAGGTGATGATATTAAAATTCAAGTTATTGAAATCAAAGGAAAACAAGTCCGATTAGGCATACAAGCACCAGAGAGTATGACGATTCATCGAGAAGAAGTTTACCTACGAATTCAAGAAGAAAATAGACTCGCAGCAGAAAAAAGTCCGTTAAGCTTGAAGTCACTAAGTGATATTTGGAAAAATAAAAAAAAATAGATTGAAAGTGTCCCCCCTTTCTACTTAATCATGGGATAATTCTACTGACGATGAGGCTATCATGAAATTCGAAACAACAAGATTTGGAACGATTAACGTACTCCCTGAAGATATTATTACTTTTCCAGAAGGCCCATTAGGCTTTCCAGAGTGTACTCAATTTACGTTCTTAGATGAACCAGGGACTGCTCCTTTCCGTATGATGCAATCACTAGACAATGCAACTCTTGCATTTGTTGTGGTTGATCCACTAGCGGTAAGAAGCGACTATGCTTTTAATGTAACAAAAGAAGATCTTTCAAAGATCAAGGCAACAGAGACACAAGGTTTGATGGTCTACTGTATTGTTACGATGGCAAAAGACCTTCAAGATGTAACAGTTAATCTTCAAGGACCGATCATTTTTAACCCTGATTCAAGACTAGGACATCAATATGTTCTTATTGATACAGAGTACACTACAAGAGAAAAACTAATCAGCAATGCAGAAGAAGGGAACGAAAAACCAAGTGATGTTAAAGTGTCAAAAGCTGGTTAATCTTTCAGTAGTTTTGTAAAACTGTGATTAAGTCAAGTGAACCCAAGTATATGTAGGGGGCACCTAGACTCAATACTTGGGAAGTACGCTTAGTTTGACTCAAAAAAGATAGAACAGATTCAAAGGTTTTCTTCTTAAAATGGAAGCCTTTACCGATTTTATAGATTTCCCAATAATCTATATTTCAGGCAGTGGAGTTTACTTCACTGCCTTTTTTTTTGCTTTTTTTTTGGATCAAAGATAGTTTCCTAAAAAAATTAAGACACAGTTTGCGTTTTCAATGAGGGACATCATGAGTAACAGAATAATTCGAATTTTTGACACCACTTTACGAGATGGGGAGCAGTCTCCAGGGGCAAGTATGAATGCCGCTGAAAAATTGGTGATTGCAAAGCAACTCGCTCGTTTAGGAGTAAATACCATTGAAGCTGGCTTTGCTGCTTCTTCTCCTGGAGATTTTAATTCAATTCAAGAAATTGGTCATTCACTACAAGGGCCAATGGTTGTAAGCCTTTGCCGTTCTCAAGATGGTGATATTGATGCTGGTATAAATGCATTAAAAGGATCACATAATTGGGGAATTCATACTTTTATTGCAACTAGTGATTTGCATCTAAAAGTAAAACTCAATATGGATCGAGCCACAGCAATTCAAAATGCTGTTCGAGCAATTGAGCGAGCAAAACAGCACACTGATAATGTTGAATTTAGTGCTGAAGATGCGACTCGTTCCGATCCTGCATATTTAGTTGAAATTCTTTCTGCCGCAGTTAAGGCAGGTGCAACGGTTCTTAATATTCCTGATACTGTTGGTTATACAACTCCATTAGAAATGTATCGTTTGATTGAACGACTTCGAAATGAAGTTTATCAAGCAGATCAAGTTACATTTTCAGTCCATTGTCATAACGATTTAGGACTTGCTGTTGCGAATTCTCTTGCTGCTGTAGAAGCAGGTGCAAATCAAGTTGAATGTACAGTGAATGGAATTGGGGAACGTGCAGGAAATGCCGCATTAGAAGAAATTGTAATGGCATTAAAAACACGAAAAGCTCATTTTCAATGTGATACAAGTATCAATACTCAACAAATTATCCAAGCAAGCCGAACCCTTACCAAAATTACAGGAATGGTTGTTCAGGCAAACAAGGCAATTGTTGGACGAAATGCATTTGCACATGAATCTGGAATTCATCAAGCTGGAGTGATTAAAGATCGCTTAACTTATGAAATTATGACTCCTGAATCAGTTGGCTTAAATGACAACAACCTAGTTTTAGGAAAACATTCAGGGCGTGCCGCTTTAAAAAATCGGATCACAGAGTTAGGTTTTGAAATTTCTGATGAAGAACTAAAACGTGTTTTTCAAGAATTCAAAGCACTCGCAGATCGGAAAAAAATTATTTATGACGAAGATATTGAAAGCTTGGTAACTCGTGAGAAAGTACTTGAAGAGAAGAAAAAATATGAGCTTTTAAGTTTAAATGCTTCTTCAGGAACTGGAATGATTCCAACCGCAACCGTTTTAATGAAAGTTGATGGTGAAGAACGAAGTTTACAAGCCTCATTTGGTGATGGGCCTGTTGATGCAGCTCTAAATACAATCAAGGAAATTGTTGGACTACCAGTTAAACTCACATCATATATCGTGAGTGCAATTACTGGTGGAACTGATGCACAAGGAAAGGTTTCAATTGGTATGGAGTTCGGTCAATTTCGAGTAATTGGACGTGGATCTCATACAGATATTGTACTTGCATCTGCAAAAGCTTTTGTTGATGGATTGAACCGATTAGAAGCCAGAAAACTACGAATTCAAAAAATTGATGAGAATGTTTCAATTTGATTTCTCCCCTTCCTGCAAATGGGACATGAGACTTATTTAATCAGGGGATAATCAAGTCTCATGTCCCCTGATTTATGTCTAAAATTCTATATCATCTTTTTTAAGGTTCACTTTCACTAATTTGCTTTTCTTCATTTGGTGTCTTTGTTAATGAAAGTTAACTTAACAAATTAATCTAACAAAATAAGCCTATATTTAATTCTAAATCAATAAAAACTTAGATTCAGGCTTTAGCTGAAAAAATAACGGATGAGTACAGTAATAGAGCGGATTGAACTACTTAGAGAAACATTAGGATTTAAACAAAAAAAAGCGTTTAGTACTAAAATTGGAGTCAACCATAAAACTTATACTCATTTCACAAATAAGAAATACGAACACACTAAGTTTGATTATAGTGTTCTAGTCAAAATAGTGGAAACCTTTCCAGAGACAAACAGCAAATGGCTTTTAACAGGCGAAGGCAGAATGTTTTTAGGTGAACAATTACATCCTGATCCTAAAAAAATTATACAGCCAAAAGATAAAGAACTAGATTTATTGAATTCTATTATTATTGATAAAAACAAAATCATTCAGTTGCTTGAATCTGAGAATCAACAACTTAAAAAGAAAAACGAACAACTAGAACTTGAAAATAAGAAACTACAATCTTAGACACAACACTTAAGATCTCGATACATACGATAATATTATTTTCACCAAACTTATTCTTTTTAGTTCGCTGTTTCTTGCGAACAATTTATCTACATATATAAAAATACCCCGTACTGGAAAAATGCAAAAATTAGATCTTCAAACCCTTGAAAGTTGGCTTTGGGAGTCAGCAAATATTCTTCGTGGATCAATTGATAGTTCCGATTTTAAAAACTATATATTTGGGATTATCTTCCTCAAACGGTTCAACGATGTCTTTGAAGAACGAGTCGAAGACATCCTAGAAAAGGAAAAAGATTATGACCGAGAAGAAGCCATTGATGATGTTTCAAAAGGTCAGCGTGTTCCTGAGGTTGCTTTATGGAAAAACATCACAACCAAAACGGAAGGTATTGGAGAAGCTCTAGACAAAGCATTTCTGGCCATTGAAGAGGTCAACACCACCCTTGAGAATGTACTCACCGCAACGCCTTTTGGTGATAAAAATAAGCTCTCTGATGAAGTTCTTCAACTACTGCTAAAGCATTTTAATAAATATAACCTTGGAAACAAATCCCTCTATAAAGAAGACCTCCTTGGTGACGCTTATGAATTTATGATTAAGATGTTTGCCGATGATGCAGGAAAGAAGGGAGGAGAATTCTACACACCAAAAGGAGTTGTAAATCTGCTGGTTCAGATTCTTGATCCAAAACCAGAAATGACTATTTATGATCCAACCGAAGGATCAGGCGGAATGCTTCTTGAGTCGGCTCGTTATATTGCGGAACAAGAAAATGGAACTATGGCAGGTGGTGCTCCAAACTGTCATCTTGCAGGACAAGAAAAAAATCTAGGAACTTGGGCGATTGCAAAACTAAATCTTTATCTCCATAACATTGATTCCTCTCAGATTAAACGTGGTGATACCCGATGCGAGTTAATCACTACAAGGTATCTTTTTTAAAGGGTTGAATTTTGGGTAATCCTTAAAAAATTGAATTCTAGCGGATATAGGTTCATTCTTCCAATATG
>JBNMNM010000028.1:0-14292 GCA_051275585.1 bacterium
GGAAGAGAAATCCAGAAAAAGCCAATCAGAATTTGAGTGCCTTCATTGTGGCCTGAAGGGGAAAGCAGATTTTTTTGCCTCTCTCAATATTCTAAAAAACGGTCTGGATTTGCAAGTTCCTACAGTCTTGCACTCAAAAAGATATAAAACAACATAGAACACCATGTTATTTATAACTGTTATTATTAATCTTTCAAGTATTTCTCAATCAGGAAATGCAGGACAAACAAATTACTCAGCAGCAAAAGCAGGCGTTTCAAGTATGACTGTTGTTTGGGCAAAAGAATTAGGTGCATTTGGAATTCGGGTTGCTGCAATTGCTCCAGGGTTCATGAAAAC
The DNA here is from genome assembly GCA_051275585.1 of bacterium. GTDB lineage: Bacteria > SAR324 > SAR324 > XYD2-FULL-50-16 > JBNMNM01 > JBNMNM01. Next base: position 340 of record JBNMNM010000028.1, read on the forward strand.
AGATATGGTGGATTCAATTCACCCTGATATTGTGAAGAAAATGACTAAATTTATTCCATTACAAAGAATGGGAGAACCTGATGAAGTAAGCAAAGCTGCAATATTTATTGTTGAGAATGATTACTATACAGGGCGTGTTCTTGAATTAGATGGTGGTTTGCGAGTTTAATCAGAGGAAATTTATATTATGAGAGTTGGTTTAGGTTATGATGTTCATCAACTTGTTGAACATCGAGATTTGATTATAGGAGGGGTTAAAATTCCTCACGAAAAAGGCTTACTTGGACATTCTGATGCGGATGTTTTACTTCACGCTATTGCTGATGCTTTTTTAGGAGCAGCAAATTTAGGTGATATTGGTGTTTTGTTTCCAGATACAGACCCACAATATCAAGGTGCGGATAGTATTCAGTTACTTCAATTTGTTTATCAAGAAGTGAAAAAAGCAGGATTTACTTTAGGTAATTTAGATGCTGTTATTATGGCTCAACAACCTAAAATGCGTCCTCATATTCCAAATATGGTAAAACGAATTGCAACTGCACTTGAAGTCACAGAGCAACAAATTTCTTTAAAAGCAACAACTACTGAAAAGTTAGGCTTTGTAGGAAGAGAAGAGGGAATTGCTGCACAAGCAATTGTTTTATTGGAAAAAGCTAATTAAGTTATTTTTAAAATTTATCAATGATAAGGATTATGCAGTCATCATTAGTATCTGAGTTATTTGAATTACTTAAAATTGATTCTGTCATTAAAGATGAAAAAGAAATTTTTCACTATGTTCTGGATTCTTTAAGTTCTCTGACTAAGTTCCAAAAGTATACTGAAGGTCTTTCAATATATTATACCACTAAACTAGACCCTAAAAAGAAGACAATTGCACTATATGGACATCTTGATACAGTTCCAAATCAACAAGATGACAAACCATATATCGAAGATGGAAAAATCTTTGGCTGTGGTGCCAGTGATATGAAAGGTGGTTTAGCGATCATGATGGAGTTGATGAGGAAAGTTGAAGTCACTGATGATGTTCCTTATAACTTAGTTTGTGTTTTCTACGATCAAGAAGAAGGACCATATAAAGAGAATGGTTTAGGCCCAATCCTTGATAAATATCCACAGCTTCAAAACTGTGATCTTGCATTTGCTTTAGAGCCAACAGATAATGTTCTACAAGTTGGTTGTGTTGGAGCATTAAATGTTCGAGTTACTTTTCAAGGAAAAAGTGCTCATAGTGCAAGACCTTGGCATGGAGAGAATGCGATCCACAAAGGTTGGAAGCTTTTAGAAAAACTTTCAAAGCTAGAAGCAAAAGAAGTAAAGTATGGTGACCTAAAATTCTTTGAAGTCACAAATGCAACTGTTGCAGAAGGTGGAAAAGCAAGAAATACGATTCCTGCTCATTTTACACTTAATTTGAACCATCGTTTTGCTCCAGGAAAAGACCTTGAGACTGCTCAAAAAGACTTATTAGAGTGGATTGGTGATGATGCAGATGTTGAAGTAGTTGATGCGGCACCATCTGGAAATGTAATTTTTGATAATGAACTTCTTCAAAAATTCATTCAGGATCAAGAAATGAAAGCAGAAGCAAAACAAGCATGGACAGATATAGCTCGTCTTGGTTTATATAATATTCCAGCAGTCAATTTTGGACCAGGTTTAACATCACAAGCTCATCAAAAAAATGAATATATTATGCAAGATGATTTAGAAAAATGTTATTCTCTTTTTGAATCATTTTTGTTTTCAAAATAATTAAAGAATCTAAAACAAAAAACCTTATTGAAATAAAAAATAAGGTTTTTCATCCTGCTTACAATTTATGGGCAACATAAAGTCATATGGAGAAGGAGTTGTATTTAAAATACTCCTCCTTCTATTTTTTCTTCTGATTATTAGTTTTATTATATCACCAAAGTTTTATTTTCAAAAAACAAACTATCAAAGTGGTGATGTAATCAAACATGATATTCTTGCAGAACGTGATATTTTGCTAGAAGACAAAGTTTCTACTGAACTTAAGAAAAAACAACAATTAAGTACATTAGGGCAAGTTTTTGATTATGACCCTAAAATTTATCAAAATACGAGTAGCTTAATACAATCATCATTTTTAGATGCAAGGAAAGGCTTTCTAGAAATTCAGCAGGAAAAAGAAAAAATAGAAAAAATTAATCAAGATTTAGGACAACGTTATTTTAACGCAAGTTTTAATAGTGCAGTAATCAAGAAAGATATTGATTTTTATGCAAATTTAAAACTTTTAATTCAGTCTAGTTTAGAAGTCTTACCTCGTGGAGCTCAGTTTCAACGTACCTATTTTGTACAAAAGAAAAAACTTGATAATGACTTCCATGTTATTCGTGCTCTACTGATAGAATATAAGAAAAAACAGAAAATTTATGAAAAACAAACTCAAAGTTTACAACAACAAATCAAACAACAACGTTTAGCTGAAGAAAAAATAGTAAGGACTTTATCTGAAAAAAGAGAACAGACTATTATTGCATTTGAGAAAAAACTTCTGTTGAAATTTTCAGCAGAAGATAAAAACTTATTTAAGATTGCATTTTTTTCTACAAAATCAGAATCACAACTAATCAACATTTTAAAGGGTGCTCTTTCTCAGCAAATTATTCTTTCAAAAGAAATAATTCAGCCAAAACAAGGAAAGTCTGAAATTCGAAATATTGTTACAAATGATAAAACAACATTAAAAAACCTAAAAGTAATTAAAGATGTTGAAGCTATTCGTCAGGGAATTCAGTCGAATACAGGGAAGCTTTTTTTTGAAAATAAAAATCCTCAACTTCGAAATATTTTTATTACAACAGCAAAAAAATTAATTAGACCAAATGTAACTGAAAATAAGCTGGAGTTTGAAAAGAAGAAAGACGATATCATCAAAAAATTTCCTATAGTATACATTAATCTAAAACAAGGAGAAATTCTTGCTCGTCGTGGAGAAAGAGTTACAAGCCAACAGGTTGTTGTGATTAATAGTTACAATACAGCAATTTCCAATGTAGGAAAAATTCCACAAGTTTTTGGGTATTCTTTTATTGTATTTCTCTCTTTCCTCTTATTGTATCGATCAGTTCTTCATAGTAAATTTTCACGTACAGACTATTTAAATAAGTTAATTCTTATTTCGATTGTGATTATAATCACATTATCCGTAATGAAACTAGGATTAGTGATTAGTGAGACAATGGATAATAGTTACACGATTATTAGCACAAATATTTATGTTTATGCTTTTCCTGTTGCTTTAGGTGGAATGTTGATTGGAATTTTAATCAATTTTGAAGTGGGAGTTCTTGCTTCTGTAATTATCAGTTTTTTTGCCGCCATTATTCTACAAGCAGATCTCAATTATTTTTTATTTTCATTGGTTGGAAATTTAGTTGCTGCGAAACCAATGACGTCCTTTACTTCTCGATATGCACTATTAAAACATGGATTGAAGGTTTCTCTTTTTAATCTGCCTGTGATGGCGATTATTATTCTAATTGAGAGTAATGAGAATACTCATTTTATCGAAACATGGCCTTATTTTGTCTCTGCTCTTTTTAGTGGAATTTTAGCTGCAATTATTACCTCCTTTATTCTTCCCCTTTTTGAATCCATATTTGATATCACAACTCATATGAAGTTGCTGGAATTATCAAATATGAATCATCCAGCATTAAAAGAATTAATGTTGTCTGCTCCAGGATCATATCATCATTCAATTATGGTTGGAAATCTTGCTGAGTCGGCTGCCTTAAAGATTGGTGTTGATCCATTGCTTTCCCGAGTTGCATCTTATTATCATGATTTAGGAAAAGGAATGACTCCTGAATTCTTTATTGAGAATACACCTCGGTTTGTAAAGGGACCTCATGTTATTTTAAATGATCCATATCAATCAGCTAGGATTATTATTGATCATGTTGAAAATGGTGGTAAAATTGCTAAAAAATATAAAGTAGGAAAAGCAATTACTGATATTCTTCTTCAACATCATGGAACAACACAGGTAAAATTCTTTTATTTAAAGGCTGTTGAAGAGGTTGGGGGAGATGAAAGCAAGGTGGATAAAAGTTTATTTCAATATCCTGGTCCAAAACCACAATCAAAAGAATCAGCTCTTGTGATGCTTGCAGATGGTTCAGAGGCATCAACACGAAGTCTAGATGATCCAACTCCAGAAGCAATTGCTGGAATGGTAAATCGTGTGTGTGGATCAGTGCTTAATGGAGGACAGCTTGATGAGTCAGGCTTAACTTTAAGAGAGTATCGAATTGCAATTGATAACTACATTGAGGTTTTAACAAACATTCACCATCATCGAATTAAATATCCTGACCAAAAATGAAAATGAATGAAGATAATGAGTCTTTTCATATAAGCTGTGGAGAAAGTACAACTATTCTTGAAGCTAATTTTGAAATTATGTTACAAGAAAAAGGAAAAAAACTATTTGAAAAATTAGGAATTACAGGAAAGTTTGTTTCTTTGCTTTTGTGTCCTGAGAGTACAATACAGGAATTAAACGCTGTATATCGAGGAAAAGACAAGCCTACTGATGTGTTATCATGGGAAGATGATGGAAAAGACTTTCTGCCAGCTGAATTACAAAGTTCTTTGCCTTGGGGAGAGTTGGCAATTTGTTTAGAAATTTGTGAAAAACAAGCAAAACAAAATCAGTGGTCATTTGAAGTTGAATTTTATCGCTTACTTGTACACGGATTAGTGCATTTAGCAGGATATGATCATGAAATTTCTGAAGAGGAAGAAAAGCGAATGTTGGAGGTAGAGATTGGTTTGTTAGAAGTTTTAGGGTTGTCTCATATATACCAAAATTAATTTTGATACAAAGACACCCCAAAATCTAAACATTGATCTTAAACAGCTACAGTTACAGCAGCTACAACATCAACATATTTTCGATCGCCTTTTATACGGCCAAACTTAATTACTCCTTCAGTAAGAGCAAAAAGAGTATAATCTTTTCCTGTTCCTACATTTTTTCCAGCATGGAAAGTATTTCCTACTTGTCGAACAATAATTGTTCCAGCAGAAATTTCTTGACCATTATAACGTTTTACTCCACGAAACTGAGCGTTCGAATCACGTCCGTTCCGAGTACTACCCTGACCTTTCTTATGAGCCATTGATTCTCCTTGTGTTGAGATGCTTACTCTAATTATCCTAGAGTAATTTCCTCGATTTTAATTCGAGTATATCGTTGTCGATGTCCTTGTGTTTTTCGATAAGTCTTTCGTCGTTTTTTCTTAAAAACGATGATTTTTTTATCTTGGATATGCTCAAGCACTGTTCCAGTAACTTTTGCACCACCTACAAGAGGAGCACCAACTGTGACTTTATTTTCGTCGTCTTTAGCAAGTAATACTTGATCGGTTTCAAAAGGAGAGCCAGCTGCATCTGAAAGTAGATCTACAGTAATGGTTTGTCCTTTTGCGATACGATATTGTTTGCCACCAGATTTAATAACTGCGTACATCTTTCTCCAGCAAATTAATCAACTTCCGAATCTTAAAATCGAAACTTGGCTATCTAAAAGTAAATTCACTTTCTGTCAAGCTTTTTGCCATTTTTATGAAACCATGAGGCTTCATTGACAATGCCTACAAAAAGAAATAATTTAAGAAAAATCGACATAGAATTGCAATCTATTTTTTGATTTTTAAAATTGTATTTTTTTTGTTACAAGAATTATTATCACTTTTTTTGAAAAATCCTGTTTGTTTTTGAGAGTAAACTTATGTGGCGTGTATTAAGTTTTATTACTAGTTTGGTTTGTGTAGCGGCATTTGTTTTATATATTTTAAAATTGCGAGATGAACGAGGCTATGAAGAGGGATATGTTTATGGAGATTCCCTTTATCAAGATAATTATGAAGGAACCCAGAAGAAAACAATCCCTGAATCATCTCTAAAGAGTGAAAATGATCAATTAGAAACTACGAGTGACCATGTACACTCGTCTATGGTTCATTAATCAAAAATAAGAGGGGATTTCCTCTTATTTTCGATAACTTCTTACAAAGTTTTGAATTCCATCTTTTTTTAATAATATTGCTACATGATGTGCGGCCTTTCTACTATTGTATGGACCAGCAACTACATGATAAGAACCAGCCTTTAGTTCATCTACCATCAAATTGAGTTTTTTGTATCGTCCCCCAAGAGTTGTTGTATAATTTTGTGCATTCTTTGGGTTATGAAATACTGCAATTTGAATTACAACTTGTTTGTAAGGAGTTAATCCTTTTTTACGGTCATAATTTGGTGGGAACTTAATTACTTGTATTTTTACCTTTGCTGTTCCCTTATTGACTATATCTAGTCGTTCTGCGGCTAATCTTGATAAATCAATGACTCTATCTTTTTTATAAGGTCCACGGTCATTGATTCGAACAATCGTAGATCTATTATTTTCTAGGTTAATAACTCGAATCCAAGTGTTAATTGGAAGGATTTTGTGAGCTGCCGTTAGAGTAAACTGATTATAAGTTTCTCCATTAGCTGTTTTTTTCCCATGAAAATTAGGTCCGTACCAAGAAGCATAACCATGTAATTGATCTCCAGGGCTCCACATATTGGTATTTAAAATTTTCTTTTCAGCAGTAGGAATTTTATAATTTCCGTAAACAAATTGTTTTTTTATCTTTTGCGGAAGACTATTTTTTCGTTGAGATGGAGTTGATATTAATCTGTTTTTCTGAATTGGAGTTTGCCAACTCACAGGTGTGTAGAATTTTCTTTGTGATGATGTGTGATATTGAGCCGTACAACTAGAGGCAAAAGTTGCTATTGTAAGTGATAGTAATGTATATTTAATAATAGAAAGAGTTCTCATTATTCATTGATAATTAGATTAGTAGTTCCTAACAATGATCTAGAATAGAGAGTTCTATGCGATATTCTTGCCAAAAGTAAAAACTGGCATTTACCTACAATAGCTACCTTTGTTTTGTTCTCGCCTTCATAATTGAATCAAGTAAGCTTTTTAGGCTTCTACAGATTCTTCTTGGATTTCTTCTTCAGGGTTCGAACTTGGAAAGTTAAGCCTTTCTTTTGCCTCTTTAACTTTCAAGATTCGACCTTTGTATTCTTGTTTATGAAGACTTTCAACCGTATTTCCCGATGTATCTTGATCCATGATTACAAAAGCATATCCTTTTGATCGTCCAGATTTTCGATATCGAATAATGTTTGCTTCTTTTACTGTTCCATATTGTTGAAACAGTTCTGCTAAATCTTCATTAGTTGTTTTAAAGGGCAAATTGCCTACATAAATTCTTATTTCCACGTATACCCCTTTTCCAAAAATTCTATAAAACATTATGAGATTGATAACTTCAGCTAAACTCGTTAGCTTTGAGATGTTTTGATAGAAAACCTCTCATTCTTTGCTAGGATGTAAGGATTCTTATTTACTGTCAATAGAGGATTTTTTTAAAAAAAAGAGTACACTATTTAACATAAAAAAACATTCTTTACATTGACTTAGATTTTTTTTTGTTGCTAGAGCAAAGTTACTGAAATAGGGCTTTGAGTATAGAATGACTTATTTATATAAAAGGTAAAATAATGAAGAATTGGGAAAACAGGTTTCGGTCAATTGTGAATCAAATGAAACCTTATAGTCCAATTGAGCCACCTGACCAAATAGCAAAAAGATTAGGACTTCCTGAAGATCAAATCATTAAACTAGATGCAAATGAGAATCCTTTTGGTGTTGCACCAGAAGTTTTAGCCGCACTTGGAAATGCAAAATATTTTCATATCTACCCTGATCCAAGCCAAGTTAAACTTCGTAATGCAATTGCAGAGTATGTAAATTGTTCTGCGAGCCAAATTGTTGCTGGAGCTGGAGCTGATGAACTTCTTGATTTGATTTGCCGTCTTTTTCTTGAAGAAGGAGATCAAGTTCTAAGTTTTGAGCCAACTTTTTCTTATTATTCCCATGTAATTCAATTGAATGGTGGCGAATATATCACAGAAAAAAGAGAAAGTGATTATTCGATCTCTTTAGAAAAAGCGAAGCAAGTTGATTTAGAGCGAGTAAAAGTAGTGATGCTATGCTCTCCAAATAATCCTTCTGGCAATCTTTTAGAAGAAGAAATATTAGACTATTTTCTTTCTCAAGATGTCGTTGTAGTTGTTGATGAAGCATACTTTGAATTTTCACAAAAAAGTTTTGTTCCTCTTTTAGAAGAACATAATAATCTCATTATTCTTCGAACATTTTCAAAGTGTTTTGCGTTAGCAGGATTAAGAGTAGGTTATGGAGTAATGTCTGAAACCATTGCTGATGCAATGATGAAAATCAAACCTCCATATAGTGTAACAATGCCTAGTGAAGTGGCACTAATTCATTGCCTTCAAAACTTAGAGCATTTTCAAGCACAAGTTAAGCAGTTGACTGAAACAAGAGAGTGGTTGATTCAAGTTCTATCAGGTTTCTCTGAACTTGAAGTAACTCCATCTCAATCGAATTTTGTGTTGTGTAAAGTGTTATCACAAGATGCTGGAAAAATTCGTCTTGAATTGGAAAAGAAAGGAATTTTAGTAAGATATTTTAACACAGCATTACTAAATAATTATATTCGAATTTCAATTGGAACACGACAGCAAATGGAAACCTTTATTGCTGAACTAAAACCATTATTAAACAAGGAAAAGTGATGTTAGAAAAAGTAGAGCAAAGTATTTTAAATTCAATTCAGAAAAATGGATTTCCTGACAAAAAAGTCGCATTACCATTTCGAGCAATCTTTAACTCATGTAAAAATAATGGGGTTAAACTTGCGGATGTATTAAAAAATCTAAAGGACGAAGAATCAATTTTAAGTGATATCGGAGAAGAACGAATCACGTTTTTTACAAAAGAACATAAGCAAGCAGCCGCCGAAACAGAAAAACAAAGTAGCTTAAATCCTGAGGATCTATTTTCTGGCGACTTTATGCAAAAAGCAATGGAAGGTCTAAAAGATATTGATCCAAGTCAATTTTCAGCAGTACAAGAAAAAATGGCAAATATGTCTGATGAAGAGAAAGCGAACATGATGAAAATGGCCTCAGAAATGATGAAAGAAAATCAAAAATAAAAGGAGAAGATGAGAATTATTTTAATCTGGGTAGCAACATTTTTTTTGCTAATGTCTAGTTCTGTGTTAGTTGCAGATGAGCTTGAAAAAGATCCTATTTTAGCTAAAGTAGGAAGCCAAACATGGAAAATGAGTGATCTACAAGATCGACAAATTCATGGATTAAGAAAAAAATTATACCAAGCTTTAGCTCGTAAGTTACAACTTCAAGCATTGCAAGAATTGGCAAAAACAAAATCAGAATATCGTTTAAATTATAAACCACAAATTTCAGAAAAAGAAATCAGTGGTTTATATGAAGAGCGTCAACTTCAGAGTCGTGGTAGTTTATCTGCTTTACGAGGTCGGATTCATCAATATTTGGCATCCATTAAGCTCGTAGAAGAAATTGAAAAAAAATATCAAAAAGCAGTCAAAGCAGGTTTGATTCAAAATTTCCTACAAAACCCAGGTGATTTTTTATTAACAACAAAAGTTAAAACTGCTTTTATTCGAGGTTCTAAAACCGCAAAAGTAATGCTTTTAGAATTTTCTGATTACCAATGTCCATACTGCGGTCTTGTGCAGAATACTTTGAATCAACTGCAAAAAGAGTATAAAAATAAAGTTTCATTTGGATATCGACATTTTCCTTTATCTATTCATCGAGAAGCTGATGAAGCAGCAATTGCTGTAGAGTGTGCAAGGGATCAAGGAAAGTTTGAAGAGTATCACACTGAGTTGTTTAAGAAGGATGGACGAGGCATGTCTAATGACGATTTAAAGTCATTAGCAAAAAAAGTAAAAATTCCTCGTTTAGCACAATTTAATTCTTGTTTGAAAACAGAAAAATACCGATCTCGTGTGAATCAAGATATTGCAGATGCTTCAAAAATAGGGGTTCGTAGTACTCCAAGTTTTATTATTGGAGTTTATGATCCAGTACGAAAAATTATTCGTGGCGAATTGCTTTCAGGTGCGTTACCAAAAAAACAAATTGCTCAGTATTTAGATAAATATCTTAAAAAAGTGAAATAATGAAAAAGGTGTTGATTCTTGGAATGATTTATTTGGGAATTCTTTTTTCTCAAAGTAGTGCATTTGGAGATGAATTATTGTTTCCAAATGGAGATGGATCATCATTTCCTGATTTTAGTAAACAGGTTGAATTGTTTGCTAAATTAACACCATCAAAAGTAAAAGTTGGACAGGTAGTTCAACTTTCACTTCTGGGAAGAGTAATTCAGGGAAGTCATATTTACTCTGTTCATTCTCAAGGTAAAAATAAACCATCCTCAACAAAAATTCGCGTGGTAAGTACTTGGTTCCAGAAAAAAGGAAAAACAACAGAGTCTAAAACTAAAATTATTCTTGATGAAGCATATCAAAAAAAAGTGAATGCTCATCAAGGTGATTTTCAAATTCATCAGAAATATATTCTAAAACAGGGAGTTTTAGGAGCACAAAAGTTACAAGGAAAGTTTACTTTTCAAATTTGCAATCAGAGAATTTGCTCTTTACCAATCACAAAATCATTTTCTACATTTTTTCACATTTCTAATTGAGATAAGTTTCTGTGTATTTATTATCAGATATTAAAAGAAAGTTACTTGTTCTTCTATTGTTGTTTTTTACAACAAATTTAATAGCACAAACCCAAGAGCAGGTTGTTACTAATGATAAAAAAAATACACCAACAATTCAATTTGCAAAAATTCCATACCCATTAGTTTATCGGATGGTAACTGCAAAAATGCCATATCTTGCAGTGCAAAATAGTACTTTAATCCTAATTAATATTAGTAGTATTTTAAAAACAGTCTCAAAAAAAGATATTAAATTAACACTAACAACAAACACAAAGAAATATTCATTACAACAAGATGATGATGGCTCGTTTTATCTGCCTTTGAATAAGAAGTTTATTGCTAAAAATGCAGTCATTGTTACAAATCAACCAAAAGGAACTTTAGAACTAAAATTTAATTATCCTCATTATTTTACTGAGGATAATTTTAGTCTTAAAGATGGAAAGGTTCGTTATGCTTCGTTAGTGCAGTTTTTTCAAGTTATGCAAAAGCTACATAACAAAGTTACACACAAAAAAATAAATGATAGTAATTATTATGAAGCTGTTTTTCATAAAGCTCAAAAACTTCCTTTCACTATTCATAGCAAAGAAAAAAATATTGTAGTTCCTTATCAAAAAGGTAAGAAAAACTATTTGTTTCCTAAGTCAGAAAACTTATTAAAAGAAAATCCGTGGGTTTCATTTCCTGAACCATTGAAAAAGGAAGGACTTTGGACAGATTTGGAATATGAAGTAAAATAGTAGATACAAGTCTCTTATTTTTTAAGCACTTGTATCATTTATGGTTTTAATCAGCCATCAAAGGTTTCATCAGTGTCTGAATTTCTTTGATTAAATAAGCTTCTTTCTCTTCTTCGGGAAGCTCTAGAATCTGTTCATAAAGTTCAAGAACAGTCTCATCTAACTCATAGATCATTTGTTCAAAGATTTCATCATCTCCAACCCAAGTTTGAAGATGTTGTACCCATTTTGAACTTCCATGAAGTTCCTCTTTTTGTTGATGTAATGCCGCTCTTAATCGATTAAAAAAATCAAGTTTTTTGAATTCTTGATAAATGGTTTGAAACTCTGTTGTCATGGTCTCAAATTTTTCTTCTCCAACTTCTTTTTTGAGTTCTTTGATTCCAAAATAAGTAGTGACTAATTGTCGAACTGCCGCATCCATGCGAAGATCATCAAGATGAATTTTACCTAAACTAATGGTACATAATCCAGGAATAGTGATGTAAGCATCTTTTTTAACTGTTGCTGTCATCAACGACTTTAAGCCTGTTTTTTCTTCTGAATCTTCAAATAAACCATCTAACACATTAGGAGATAATGGTTTATGGTCAGGATTACTTTCCCAGTCTTCTAATGATTCTAAAATAATAGCACTTACTTTAAATAAAGAGTCTGGACTTTGAACAGGATATCCATAAATTGCACAAAGTGTATTAATACGTTTGGCAATTTTAATCATTGTTTTTGCCATGTTAATTAATCCTACAAGCATTCCCGTAAATGGAAGATTACTTGCGGCAACTGTACCTAGAGTAAAGTTAAAACTAACATCTAATGACTTTGATAAATTTTTCCATTCAGGATCATAAGGATAAAGTTGCTCAATTAAGCGTCCTCGATGATATGAGGATAGGTTGCGAACTTCTTCTATCGTGTGAGTTTTAGCATTTTCCAAAATAGTAGGAGCATGAGAAAGAATCCATGCTTCTGTATCTTCATGAGCAACTAACTCTAAACCACGTTGTAAATATGTTTTTGTTGTTTCTTTAGTCCATTCTTCAGTAACGATATAACCAGCTTTTGTTTTTTCTTGAATATCTTTTGCTGTTTTTTCCCACTTTTGTTTTAGTTCTTCCCAATCAATTTTTGAAGGTGTACTTTCTTTTGCTTTTAATTCTTGAACTTTATCTTGATACGCTTTTCCGAATTTACTACTAGATAACCAAGTACCTGCTTTTTTAAATTGTTTTGATGTTTTTTCAGAAGCAATTTTTAAACTGGAACCCGCTTTTTTAGAAAATACTTTAACATTTGAAATACCCGATTCTAAGCCTGTTCTTGCTTTCCGAAAGGCTTCTGCACCAGATTTTCCATCAAAAGGTTCAAAGGTTAAATTTCGTGAAATTGTTTGAATTGCTTTAAGAGTTTCTTCTTCCATAATAAGGACACAGTGAATAGATACTATTAGTGCTTGATGATTTACTGACTTTTTTCTAGGCTAAAGCCTTCATTTCCCCGATCGACTTCCTGCCATTTAATGCAAAAGTCAACCACGTTTTCAAAAATTTGTGACTCAGTAACGATGATTAAAATACTTAAAGGCAATGAATTTTCTGCACAAGTCAAACAAGACTTATTTGCAAGATCTGGAAAGCTTCAAGAGCAAGTAGCAGAAATTATTCATCAAGTGACTCGTAAAGGCGATCAAGCATTGCTTGATTATACAAGCAAATTTGATCGTGTTGACTTAGAACATTTACGAGTTCCACAATCAGCAATTAAAGCTGCTGGAGAAAATTTAACACCTCGTGTTAGAGAGATAATTACTTCAGCAATTGAGAATATTCAAGACTTTCATAAAAAACAAGTTACAGATTCTTGGAAAGTAAAAAAAGATGACGGTACTGTCTTAGGACAAATTGTACGTCCTATTGATCGAGTAGGTGTTTACATTCCAGGTGGTCGTGCTGTTTATCCTTCTACACTTTTGATGAATGTGATTCCAGCACAAATTGCAGGAGTTGAATCAATTGTAGCCGTTTCTCCTCCAATGAAGAATGGACTTCCAAATGAATTAGTTCTTGCTGGATGTGCTCTACTTGGAGTTGAAGAAGTTTACGCAATTGGTGGTGCTCATAGTATTGCGGCTCTTGCTTTTGGAACAGACACAATTAAACCTGTTTGTAAAATTACAGGGCCAGGAAATCAATATGTGGCAGAAGCAAAACGACAAGTTTTTGGAACCGTTGGAATTGACTCTGTTGCAGGGCCCAGTGAAATTTTAATTCTACATGATGATCTTACTATTCCTGTTGAGTATCTTGTTCGTGATATGTTGTCACAAGCTGAACATGATGCAGAGGCAAGTTCAATTTTAGTAACAACAAGCCAAGAAACGGCAGAAGCTGTAAAAGCTCGATTAGAAGAAATTGTTCCAGATTTACCTCGACGAGAACTGATTCAACCATCATTAGAGAATCATGGTGCAATTATTGTTGTTGATGAAATTGACGAAGGAATCGAAATTTCAAA
>JBNMNM010000029.1:0-13992 GCA_051275585.1 bacterium
TGTTTATGTTCAAAGAAAAGGGCATAATAAATATGAAATTAGTTACGAAAATGAATCTGTTATTGTTGACCTAAATCTTCCTAAGACTGAAAGTTACAAAATCCCATATCAAATCCCTAAAGTTGATATTAAATCTAAAGATTTAGGTGAATTTAGTATTATTCATTCTGGCTCTGGTGATGGCTGGAACCCTAACTTACCATGTTTTGGTAGTGTTGTTTATTTTCGTGAAAAGTTTTATTTAGTTGATGCTGGTCCTAATATTGAACAAATCCTAATACAACTTGGACTCACTTTTGATGATATTGAAGGAATTTTTCAAACTCATGGTCATGATGATCACTTTGCGGGTTTGCCTTCCTTTTTCCATAAAAAGAAAAAAACAAAGTTCTTTGCTACATCAATTGTAAAAGATTCTGTCATCAAAAAACTTGATGCTTTACTTTCCGTTCAAAAAGAAAAATCGTTTTCTGAATGTTTTGATTTTCATCCACTCGAGTTTGATCAATGGAATATTGTTGAAGATGGCTTAGAAGTAAAACCATTATTATCACCACATCCTGTTGAAACTTCGATTTTTGTATTTCAAGCAAAAAATCAAGATGGTGAAAATAAAAATTATGGTCACTTTGCAGATATTGTATCCTTCAATGTTCTTCAAAATATGGTTACAGATGATCCTGAGCAACTTGGAGTTTCGCAAGAGTTCTTTGATCAAGTTAAAAGCGAATATTTAGAACCATTATCTTTAAAGAAAGTAGATATTGGTGGGGGAATGATTCACGGAGAAGCTGTCGATTTTATTGGTGATCAATCTGATAAATTGATTCTTGCACATACTTCTGGAGATCTAACACCTGAACAAGCAAAAGTTGGAGGAACAGCAAGCTTTGGAAGTTATGATGTTTTAATCCAAAAACTTGCCGAATAATAATGAGTTTTATAATACGCCAACAAGATGATGACGAATTCCGTGCTTGATTGCTTTATAGGTAGCACGGTCTTTTTGAGCTAAAAGAGCTGCAAGTTCTTGTGTCTTTGGTAAAAGTTCCTCTTCAGTAAAAATAGCATCCGCAAGATTCTTCTCTAGTGCTTCTTTTCCACCAACACGCTTTCCAGTAAGTAACATCTCTTTTAATAGATGTTTATTTGAAACCAGTTCCAAAACTAAATGCATCGCATGAGTAAATGGAATCTTGATATCAATCTCAGGAAAACAGAACCATCCTCGATCACTTCGCATTGTAATAAAATCAAAAGAAGTCGCTAAAATTGCTCCTCCAGCAAAGGCATGTCCATTAAGACAAGCAATTGTTGGCATATCAAGCAAAGCATATCGAACAAACAGTTGATCTAAAATACCTTTAAACTCGTCAAAGTATTCTGGTCGTTCTCCAGCTTCTTTTAGTAACCATTCTAAATTAATTCCTGTGCTCCAAAACTTAGGGTTACTTCCAGTAACAACCAAAGATGCATTTTCTTTTGTAGCTTCAAGCTCATCAAGAATAGCTAAGTGTTCATCAACAACATCTTTTGTAAAACTATTTTCACCATTATTCATGGTTAGGGTATAGACAGAACCCTCTTTCTTCAATTCTAATGTCGACATATTTTTATTATTAACAATTTATGATTTAAAATAACTCTATTTTATGGCATTAGAAGGCTAGCCTAAAGAGTTTAAAATAGCAATTACTGACCTTTCTATATTAATGGTAACTATGGATTTTTTAATTGAAATCAACGAATTACAAACTCACTGTGTTGAAGAATGGCATACAACAACACCTGATGATTTTGATGAATCTTTTTTAGGACTTGTTGGACAGCAACATTGGCAAAACTTTCAGTTATGGCATGAGGAAGACACCGCAAGAGCACCTGATGTTTCTGATACAATTATTGCGACTGTAAAACGAAACATTGATGGTTTTAATCAAAGAAGAAATGATTTAATTGAAATTCTTGATGATCATTTATTAAATTTTCTAGCTCAAAAC
This sequence comes from bacterium, assembly GCA_051275585.1. Classification (GTDB taxonomy): domain Bacteria; phylum SAR324; class SAR324; order XYD2-FULL-50-16; family JBNMNM01; genus JBNMNM01. The sequence goes on from JBNMNM010000029.1 coordinate 2,001, forward strand.
AATCATATTATGGCAGAAGATGCTCCATTAAATTCTGAAACACCTGGGAGTATGATTGATCGTTGCTCAATTATGTCATTAAAAATATTTCACATGAATGAGCAAGCTAACCGTGATGATGCAGATCAAGAACATAAACAAAAGGCTCTTGATAAAGTAGGAGTTTTAAAAGAACAAAGAAAAGATCTACTTCAATGTCTTTCCGATTTATTAAAAGATGCTCAATTAGGAACACGTCAATTTAAGATCTACCGACAATTTAAAATGTATAATGATCCTACTTTGAATCCTAAAATTTACTCTGCAAATAAATAATGAATAAAAAACTTATTGTATTTGATTTAGATGGAACTTTGCTCACACCTCAGTTTGAACTTTTAGATGGAACAATCCAAGCAGTGCAAGATTTAAAAGCACAAGGTTATCGAGTTACAGTTGCAACAGGAAGAAGTTATGCCAGTGCAAAACCATTTCTTGATAAATTAGATTTAATTGAACCAATGATTTTTAGTAATGGTTCTGTTTGGGATAATCCTGAAACTCAAGAACGAGAAGTTGTTCATGGGATTTCTTTAGAAACAGCATTAATTGTTGCAATATTGGGAAAAGAGTTTGATCTCTCTTTAAAAGTACATTTTGCAGATGGACGAATTTTAAAATCAAACTCCACACCTTGGCCAGATGAAGGAAAACATTTTTTAGTTGGTGAGGTGGTTGATAATCTTCCTGCACTCATTGATGAAGATCCAATCAAAATTGTATTTCATGCTGAATCTGAGAAATTAGAACAATTTGAAACTCGTCTCAATACTGTTTTAGGAAGGAAAAAGAATGTTCGTCTATTTCGATCTCATGCCTATTATATAGAGATGACCAATGAGGTTATTTCAAAAGGAGCAACCTTAAAACAACTTCTTGATGTGTTAGAAATTAATCCAGAGGAAGTGATTGCAGTTGGTGATCAAGAAAATGATTTAGAAATGATTCGTGATTGTGGCATTGGTGTTCTTGCTGGAGAGGGCACGATTAAATTACTAAATGTTTGCAACCATCAAATTCCTTCACCACAAGATCAAGGGATTGAAAAACTGGCAGCATGGTTATCAGCTAATGAATAATTTATTTTTTCTTCATGGCTTGGAAGGGAGTCCACAGGGTACAAAATCGCAATTTTTACGAAAACACTACCCTAGTATACAAATTCCAAGTTTATCATCTGATATATTTGAACGAGAAATTATTTTAGATCAACTTATCCAAGTTCCTTCATACTTAGTTGGGTCATCACTTGGAGGTTTAAGTTCAATTTTATATGCTCAAAGAAAACCTGAGCATGTTAAAGGAATGGTTTTACTTGCACCAGCCGTTGGTAGTTTTGATTTAACAAGTAAACCAAAAGAAGTGATAGAACTTGTTCAACAGTGTAAAATTCCAAAAGGAATTCCTACTTATATTATTGCAGCAAAAAATGATGAAGTAATTCCTTTAGAATCAATTCAAAATTTGGTGAATCGTTCAGATAGTCAAGATGTACACTTTCAAATTGTAGATGATGATCATCGTTTAAATCAAAATCTTGATCATTTACTCAGTGCTTTACAAAAAATATATACATCCCCTTCAAACTAAAAGGTGACTTATGGAAGGCTTGGGAATCAATATTCAGAAACTAGAACAATTGGTTCTTGAGGTAACTGAAGTTCTTAAAAATGAAGTTGAACATATTCGTCCAAAAGATGATCTAAACCGTTCAGGCGGAATTATTCATTTATTCTCAGATATTCCTACAATTCTAATTCCTGATCTTCATGGTCGTTACTGGTTTCTTAAAAAGGTCTTAGATTCAACATATCAAAATAAGCGTATTCAAGATCATTTAAAGGATAAAACCATACAACTTGTTTGTGTTGGTGATGGAATGCATGCAGAAGCACGAGCCAAACAAAGATGGCTTGGTGCTTATGAGGAATACCAAGAAGAGTTTCAATCAACCCAAATTATGGATATTGAAATGAGGGAAAGTTTTCAGACCATGTCTCTTGTCATGAAGTTGAAAATACTCTTTCCTCAACATTTTCATTTTTTAAAAGGAAACCATGAAAACATTAAAAATGAAAATGCACATGGAAATTTCCAGTTTGGAAAGTTTGTACTTGAAGGAGAAATGGTTCGCTCTTATGTCGAAAAGTTTCTAGGAAGTGCTTTTTTAGAGAATTATTCGATATTTGAATATGAACTTCCACTACTTGCCATTGGAAATGACTTCATTGTGTCTCACGCACAACCAAGAGAAGAGTACCAATACCAAGAGATTTTGAACTACCGAACAGAAAAAGATGTTGTTATTGGGTTAACATGGACAGCAAATAAGCAGTCACCAGAGGGAACAGTCCCAAACTTGTTAAAACAATTCAGTTCTAATGAAAATAAAAAAAAATACTGGTTTGCAGGACATCGACCAATCGCAGGAAAGTATAATTCATTAGAAAAAAGTAAGTTTTTTCAAATACATAACCCTAAGTCTGAGGCTTATACATTGCTCATTCCTGGCACTCAATTTGATCCTGAACGTGATATTTTTTCAATTTAATTCACTTTTTTTTAAAAAAGGGCTTGACGCTTTTGTTGCAGAAAGTTAAATCACGTTCATGTTTTGAGCAATACATATCTCAAAGCAAGTAAGAAAATGGAACGGGCCAGTAGCTCAGCTGGTTAGAGTACGTCCCTGATAAGGACGGAGTCGGTGGTTCAAATCCACCCTGGCCCACCATGAAAAAATATATCAGATGCAATACGTGGGGGATTAGCTCAGCTGGGAGAGCGCCTGCCTTGCACGCAGGAGGTCAGCGGTTCGATCCCGCTATCCTCCACCACGACAAATGATCTTTGTAATTTTCAGTTCAATTTTTGGAATTGAGAAAAATACAAAGATTTTTTTTTGCCTTTTTTCGGAAAAAGGGGTATTTCTTACCCACCAGAATTTATCATCCTTTTTCTAAGTAATAATAAAGGCGTGTAGCTCAGTGGGAGAGCACTACCTCGACAAGGTAGTGGTCGACGGTTCAATCCCGTCCACGCCTACCATTAAATAATGGAGGTTCTTATCGCAGCACCACGGTCAAAGAGGTTTTCTAAAAGAAATGAACCTCAAACCCGAGTTAACCAGGCGATCACTGCAGCACGTGTCCGTGTTATTGACGATGATGGGACTCAATTAGGAATTTTAAGTATTGAAGAAGCACTTGATCTTTCGTCTAGTAAAGGCATTGATTTAGTTGAAGTTAGTAAAAATGCAGTTCCTCCTGTTTGCCGTGTTATGGATTACGGTAAATATAAATATGAGGAAAAGAAAAAACAGCATTTAGCAAAACAGAAACAAAAAGTTATTCAAATTAAAGAAATCAAGCTGAGACCGAAGACTGAAACGCATGATTTTAATTTTAAAACAAAACATGCACAAGAGTTTCTTGAAGATGGCAACAAAGTTAAAGTTACTGTAATGTTTCGTGGTAGAGAGATGGCTTACCAATCCATGGGGATTGCTCTACTTCAAAAATTTGCAGACGCTGTTCAAGAACAAGGTGTTATAGAACAAGCACCAAAATCAGTAGGTAGAACAGCACTTATGATACTCGTACCTAAAAAATAAGGATTCAATATGGCAGGTTATAAATTAAAAACTAAAAAGTCAGCGGCTAAGCGTTTTAAGTTTACAGCAAATGGAAAAATAAAACGAAAAAAGGCCTATCTTCGGCATATTCTTACTAAGCAATCAGCAAAAACAAAACGAAACCTTCGAAATGCTGGTTTAGTTGCTGATGCTGATGTTAAGTCAGTAAAACGAATGATGCCATACGGCTAATTTTTTTATTGAAATTGTTAACCTTGTCAGAATTTATTGGAACCTCATGGCTAGAATAAAAAGATCCGTACACGCTAAAAAGAAAAAACGAAGCGTATTTAAGGCTGCAAAAGGATTTCGTGGTGCACGAAGCAGACTTCTTCGAACTGCTATTGAAGCAGTAGATAAATCTCGTCTTTATGCTTATCGAGATCGAAAAGTTAAGAAAAGAGATTTTCGAAAACTTTGGATCATCCGAATTAACGCAGCAGCTCGAATTTGTGGTATTACTTATAGCCAATTAATTCATGGCTTAAAGCTTAGTGGTATCGAGCTTGATCGAAAAAGCTTAGCTGACCTTGCAATGAATGACTTTGATACATTCAAAAGTATTGCAGAACAAGTACAAGCAAAAGTAGCAGCGTAATTTAGTAAAAAGCAGGCTTCAGTCCTGCTTTTTCTACCTCTCAAAAAATTCTTAAGTCCTTCTCTAGTAATACTATTTCTTGTAATAATTTCTTTTTTTGAACAATCCTGACTCCTTTTCTCTTGAAAAGAGTAATCAGTTTTTTAGCTTGTTCAAATCGCTTTGCAAGATCATGTACTTCAAATTTAACATCCTGATATAATTTCCTTTCCATATACCCACCTGTTTCAAAAATCCAATTTTTGATTTTATTCAGTTAATTCAGTTAATTCAAAAAATAGAAATCAATTGACAAACAACTCTTTTATCTTTTATGTAAGTATCCGCTAACATAATAAGAAAGTTTTTATCAAGAGTTTCTATCATATCTAAAAATTTTCCTTATTTTTCTGATTACAACACAAGGAAAATAGACAAAGCTCTTTATATTAAATAGACTCAACCGCCACTAAAAGCTTTCCAGCGTAAAATTCGCCAAAAAGCTAAAATTCATTTAGTGAAAAATTAAAAAGATCTTTTTAAAAGTCAGAATTCAATAACTATACTGAGGAGGTTCTTGTGAATATTCTTGTACCTATTAAACACGTAGTTGATGTTGAATTAAATCTTCGAGTTAAAGATGGATCTTTAGTTGAAGATGGCCTTCAATATGTAATGAGTGCATGGGACGAAAATGCAGTTGAAGCTGCTGTAGTTCTTAAAGAGAACAATTCTGCAGAAGTTACTATTGCTAGTATTGGTGGAGATAGCTCTACTGAAAGTATTCGTAAAGCACTTGCAATGGGTGGAGATAAAGGTATTCATGTTAATGACGAAAACATTACAGGTGATTCATTTGTAATGGCTAAGACTCTTGAGAAAGTAATTGCTCAAGGTTCTTACGATTTAGTCATTCTAGGGAAACAAGCACAAGATACTGATAGTGGACAAACTGGTGCGTTACTAGCAGAAGTTACTGGTCTTCCAGTTGTTGCTAATGTTTCTAAAATTGAAGTTACTGCTGATAATACTCTTCGAGTATCTCGTGTAGGTGATGCTGGATCAGAGATCATTGATGTAACTCTTCCAGCAGTTATTACTGTTAATGACAGTATTAACGAGCCAAGACTTCCAGCTCTTCGTGGAATTATGCAAGCGAAGAAAAAGAAAATTGAAAAGCTTGATGCTGCGGCATTAGGACTTTCTGCTGATGAAATTGGTGTTACTGGAACTCGAACTGCAGTTCTTAGCTTAGAAGAGCCAGCGGCTCGAAAAGCTGGTCAAAAATTTGAAGGAGATGCTGCTGAAATTACAGCAACTGTAGTAAAACTTTTATCTGATGAAGCAAAAGTTTTATAAAAAATCTTCTTTCTCATAGTTATTTATTTTTAAGCTGAATTGACAGTCTGATACAAAATTAGGAGTTTACCTCATGGCAAAAATTCTAGTTGTAGCTGATATTAAAGGCGGTGCATTAAAAAGTAGCACTGTAGAATTAGTTGCAAAAGCAAAAAGCTTAGGTGCTGAAGTTGCTACTGTAGCAGTTGGAAGTGGTATAAAAGGATTGGCTGGTGATCTTGCAGCTGCAGGTTCATCTGCTCAATATATTGCAGACGATGCAAGCTTAGAGCTTTTTTCTTCTGCTCCTTATGCTGCTGCAATCACTGATGCCGCTACTCAATCTGAAGCAACTCAAGTTTGGTTCGCATCAAATGAAACATCAAAAGCAGTTGCTCCTCGTGTAGCAGCTCGACTTGCTGCTGGATGTGCATCAGATATCATTGATATTGCAATTGATGGTGCTAAAGTAACAGTAAAACGACCTTGTTCTGCTGGAAAGATCATTCAAAATACAGAAATCAAAACTGAGAAAGCAGTTATCGTTGTTCGTGGCGGTGCTTTTGATGTTGAAACAGTGGCTGCTGGAAGTGAAAGTGTAGTTGAATTAGCTACTCCAGAAGCTGACTTAAAAGCTGTTATCAAAGAAGTTGTTTCTGAAGCTGCTGGCGAAATCGACCTGTCTGATGCAGACATCGTTGTTTCTGTTGGACGTGGTGCAAAAGATGCTGACGGTGTTGAAAAAGTTCGTGCATTAGCAACTACTCTTGGAGCTGGATTTGGTGCTTCTCGTGCTGTTGTTGATGGTGGACTAATGCCTCATACATCACAAGTTGGACAAACAGGAAAAGTTGTTTCTCCTGCTGTTTACTTTGCAGTTGGTATCTCTGGAGCAATTCAACATGTTGCTGGTATGGGTGGCTCTAAAGTAATTGTTGCAGTTAATAAAGATCCAGACGCTGCTATCTTCAGCATTGCTGATTATGGAATCGTTGGTGATTTATTTGAAGTTCTTCCTGTAATGATCGAAGAAATTAAAAAAGTTCGTGGATAAGTAGTAAATCCACAGATTTTTTTTCTAAAAAACACTACTATTCACCAAAATAGAGGAGAGTATGAACCCCCTTTTAATGTCATTTTTGCTAGTTCTTGCTGCAGGTTTTTTTGGTTGGTTTGTATACGAAAAAAGCATGTTACTTGTAAGCCTATCTCCAGAAAACAGATTCGACAATATTACTGCTCGGGTCAAAGCTTTGTTAGGAATGGGGATTGGCCAAGAAAAACTAATTGGTAGAAAGAAAGAACGTACGTCTGGTATTATGCATGCGTTTATTTTTTGGGGGTTTCTGATTCTCGGTGTTAGAACAGTTACCTTGGGGGGAGAAGGATTCGTTTTAGGTTTCCATCTTCCTTTCCTTGGTTCTGAGTACATCTTTGGATTCCTTTATACTTTCTTAAAAGATATCTTTGAAGGAATTGTACTTTTCATGATCGGATTTGCGGCTTATCGTCGACTTATCTTAAAACCTAAGCGACTTACCAACTCTGGTGAAGCTTGGTTCGTACTTTTCATGATTAGTTCTTTGATGGTAACGGATCTTTTCTATGATGCTGCTAAATTTAACATTGTTAAAGATCAATTAGCAACTTCAGCAGATGTAACTTACAGATATTTATACAGTGTAAAGTATGGTTTTGAGTGGCAATGGACTCCTATAGCAAACCTATTTGAGCATCTACTTCCAGCAGCAAATACTACTAGTGGAAATATGATTAACTTTTTAGTTATGCATCTTTCTTACTGGTTCCATATGGCTGTTGTACTTACATTTCTTTGTTTCCTACCTGGTGGAAAACATTTTCATGTAATTACTGCACTTCCAAACGTTTTCTTTAAAAGTCTTGATTATCCACATACAAAAGCTCCAGTTATGGATCTTGAGGATGAAGAAGCATGGGAAAACGAAACTCTTGGTGTAAATCATATTCACCAATTAAGTTGGAAACAAGCTCTTGATATTTATAGTTGTACTGAGTGTGGACGTTGTGAGGAAGTTTGTCCGACTTATGTGACAAATAAACCATTGAGTCTAAAATCGTTTAACACCAGTATTAAATATGAGCTTTTTGATAATATGCACAATATTATCGAACGAGCAAAACTGGAAAAAACATTAGCTGGAACAGAAGACGAAACAAAACGAGAAGAAATTAAAGAAAAGATGGAAGCCCTTAAGAGTGAAAAAGCTCTTGTTGGTGATGTAATCTCTGAAGATACTTTATGGGCATGTACTACTTGTCGTGCTTGTGAGCAGGTTTGTCCTGTAGGAATTGAACATGTACCTCGAATTATCTCTCTACGACAGGGACAAACGATGTTACATGAAGCTCAACCAAGTGAAGTAAATGTTGCATTTAAAGGTCTTGAAAGAAATGCCAATCCTTGGGGAATTGGATATGATAAGCGTGCCGATTGGGCAAAAGACCTTGATATTACAACAATGGCAGATAACAAAGATGTAGATTACTTATTCTGGGTTGGATGTGCTGGTTCATTTGATGAACGTTCTCAGAAAGTAACAAAAGCAACTGCTCAATTAATGACGAAAGCTGGGGTTAAGTTCTCAATTCTTGGTACTGAAGAAAAATGTACTGGTGATTTTGCTCGGCGTTCTGGTAACGAAATGCTTTTCCAAGAGATGGCTTCTTCAAACATCGAGACCCTTAATGGTTATGGTGTGAAGAAAATCGTTACAACTTGTCCACATTGTTTAAACACTTTGAAAAATGAGTATGGTGATTTTGGTGGTGACTATGAAGTAGTTCATCATTCACAATTTCTTACTAACTTAGTTGATGAAGGAAAAATCAAACTTAAGAAAAGTATTGAAGGAAAACTGACTTACCACGATCCATGTTACTTAGGACGTTATAACAACGTTTATAAGGAACCAAGACAAATCCTTGGTGCAATAGCAACAGAAGGATTGACTGAACTTAAACGACATGGAAAAGAAAGTTTCTGTTGTGGTGCTGGTGGTGCTAGAATGTGGATGGAAGAAACAATCGGAAAACGAATCAACATTGAGCGTGTTGATGAAGCGGCTAGTATTGAAGCTGAAATTGTTGCGGTTGGCTGTCCATTCTGTTTAACAATGATTGATGATGGAATTAAGGGAACTGGACGTGAAGAAAAAATGAAAACTCTTGATATTTCTGAGCTTATGCTTGCTTCAGTTGAAGCTTAAGAGTTTTTTACAACGTTTGAATCTGTTTTAAATAAAAAAAGCCCTCAGGTTGCCATCTGAGGGCTTTTTTTTATTCCTCTTTCTACACTAAAAAACTCAAGTTACCCCTAGTTGAGTTTTTTTATTCCTCTCTCTATAAAACCTCTTTCTTTACCTTTGCCCAATCTTTATATTTTTCGTTAGATCCTCCTGCATTTTAGACTGCTTCTGCTCAATTAACTAATTTTATAAAATAATTTATTAAGAGATTTAAACGTTCTTGAGTAATTGCAAACGGAGACAATGTTGCAATCCCTTATAAAGTTTGTATGTACGAATTAATTTTAATCGTCAATGTTTTTGTTATTTATTTTATATACAAATATCAGCTAAATAAATTTTATTAAATCGATTGTTGCGTAGAATGGATGATTAATTTTAAGATTGCCAAAATTTTACGATGACATAAGCTAATCCAAACCAAAGAAAACCATGCATAGCAAACACTATCATTTCTCAGGAATTTGCGGGACAGCAATGGCTTCACTTGCTGTATTAATTAAAAGCCGTGGCCATAAAGTAACAGGCTCAGATCAAAATGTTTATCCTCCAATGTCAACCTTTCTTGAAGAGAATGGAATTCAGATTATAAAAGGGTATTCAGAAGAAAATCTTCAGCCACATCCTGATTTTGTTGTGCTTGGAAATGTTCTTAGTCGTGGAAATCCTGAGGTAGAGTATGCTCTTCAAGCTCACCTACATTATCTCTCAATGGCTGAAGTTCTTAAGAATGATTTTATTCGAGGAAACACTTCGATTGTTGCAACAGGTACTCATGGAAAAACCACCACCACCTCAATTGCCGCTCATGTCTTTTCTCATTGTGGAGAAAAAACGGGTTTTATGATTGGTGGAATTCCCCAAAATTTTACAACGTCTGCTCAAGATGTAGAAAAAGGTGGTTACTTCATCACTGAAGGTGATGAATATGATACTAGCTTGTTTGATAAACGATCTAAGTTTTTCCATTATCTTCCTGACCGCTTGCTTTTAGGTAATCTTGAATTTGATCATGGTGATATCTTTACTGATCTTGATGATATCAAAAAGTCATTTACATTAATGTTACGTCAAATTCCTAAGAATGGATTGATTTTAGTAAATGGTGATGATGAAGATGCTCTAGAAGTTGCAAAGAAGGGATTCACTCCAATTATTACTTTTGGTTTTGGTCATCATTGTGATGCCATTATTCAAGATACAAAACCAATTGTGGGAGAGTATGGAGTTCAATTCAACATTCAATGGAAAGAGAAAACTTACTCATTTACAATTCCATTAATGGGCGATTTTAATGTTCGTAATACAACTTCCGTTATTCTACTTGCTCTTTATGAAGGAATCTCAGCAGAAAAAATCCAAGCTGCACTATCAACATTTAAAAATACCAAACGTCGTTTACAAGAATTAACTGAGAACAAAAAAGTTCGAGTCTTTGATGACTTTGCACATCATCCAACAGCAATTCAAGCAACAATTCAAGCTCTTCGAGATGCTTATCCAAATCAAAAAATTCATGCGATTTATGAACCTCGAAGCAATACGTCTGTAAGAAGGTTTCATCAAGAAAAAATGGCAGATGCATTTCAACCAGCAGATAAAGTCATTTTTTATAAATTGCATCGAGCAGAAAATATTCCTGTTGAAGAGCGTCTTGATATTCAAGAAATCATTTCAGAACTCAAAGGAAAGAAAAAAGAATCTCTTTATATTGATAATATTGAGCAAATTATTTCTCATGCAGTTGAAACGGCTGAAGAAGGCGATTTAGTAATTGTAATGAGTCAAGGTGGGTTTGAGGGAGTTCCAAAAAAATTAGCAGAGGAATTAGACCAGAAATGGAAATAGATACTCAAATTTCGCAGTTAAAAAAAACACATCCCAATTTAGCAAAGGTTTTTCAAGACAATTGGGATACTCCTCTTTCTAAATTTTCAAAGAAGCTTTTTCAGATTTCTAGTAAAAAAATGATTGAACCTACTCTTTTCCAAGCATTTGAAGAAGAGTGGGCAAGTATGAATATTCCACAAAGTACCATTTTAAAATTTATTGATCAAATCAAGACAACACCTGTTTTACAAACGTCGCATCATATTACACCAACAAATGGACCAACATTTTTTACACTTGATGCGATTGCTCTTTCTGGAATTCCAAAAGATCAAACATTGCTTGTTGCTGCAAATTCAGGAGTAGCCTTTTCAAATACAGCATGGTCTGGCTCGCTTTCTTATCAAGAATCAACTCTTGAAGAACTATTTAAAATTGAAAGCAAAGCTTATCAACAAGCAAAACGTTCAGCAAAAGAGCGACAATCACATGGTGATCAAGAAAAAAAAATATCTCTAATTCCTTCGAAAAAAAGAGATGATTTATTATTTGGAAATCAGATTGAAGAACAACAAAGCCAATTGTTCCAACAATTTTCTGAATCCTTACAAAAAACATTAGTTGAGCCAAAACTAGGAGAATCTTATACTCACTGGGCAAGCAATACTTGTAGCCAGCTTCAAAAAAAGATTTTTCAACAAAATAATATTTTTTACTTTGATATTAATCAGGTGATTAATCGTTATCTAATTAAAATGCTCAAAGAAGGAAACCAAGAGCATCCAGTTTATCAAATTTTATTTGGATCACAATCACAACAGCTTTTAGAAAACTTTGAAAATCCAACAATTTTTTTAGGAAGACGAAAAGGAAAAAAATCGTGGAAGGTTCAACCTATTCTTTGGAATAATCAAGAATTTACAGAAGAAAGTTTAATTCAAGCCTTAGAAGAGCAATCAGTTTGTCCAAGTGTGTTTCTGTTGTTTTTTATTCTCCGTTTTCTTAATGGAATTCATTGTTTAGGTTCATTTAACCAAATAGAGTATTTAGAAAATTACCGAAAAGCGTGGCAAAGTCTTAACTTTCCTTGGAATTTAGATTTAACCCCTGATGGATCACAAACACTCACAACAGGAAGAATGTTGTGGAAAGATGAATTGATTTATCCTCTAGATTGGGCATTTCAAAATAAAACATTTGCACTTGAAGAAATTGCCAATATTCCAATGAAATACTTTTGGCAAAGAACACTAAAACAACTTAGGAACGGCTGAAAAATAACTTATACAA
>JBNMNM010000030.1:0-13964 GCA_051275585.1 bacterium
CCTGATAAATCAAAAATATATAAGAACTATCAATGGGATAAAAAAACACTTCTTGAACATGTAGAGCAAAATCCAGAACAAGAAAATAAAATTCTACAACAAATGCCTCTAAGAGATTTTAATAATTTAGCGGCTGAAGTAAATGATAATGTTTCTCCTGAACACAAAACAGCAGTCACACCTTTTTCAGAAAAATTTGGTGATATTGGAAAAATTACAAATGTCTTTAATAAAGCACAGATTTTCCTATCAAAAACATTAAAAAAAATAACTCCTGAATTCGTTTTAAAAACGCCTAGTCATAAAGAAATTCACGGTTCAATATCTCAAGAATTATCTCAGTCACTTGAACCTGAGAAAAAAAACGCAACTCAACCAAAAGAAAAGGAAAAAGAGGAAAAAGCTAAAGAACCATTTGAAATTCGTTTACTCAAAAAAAATGAAATTGATTTTCCTTATTTCCTAAAAGAAGCAAAAGATTATCAAGCCAGAGTTAAATTACTACGAGTTAAATGGCCTGATAAATTTCCTGATTTTTCAAGAAAATTAACAAAATTTCTTAATAATCTGCCTGAATCAAATATTGTTCGTCGTCGAACTCCTGTTCATGAGTGGACTCTTCCCTATACAATTAAAGATAATAAAACACAGAAAGTCTATTTCTTACTATTAGGTGCAGAGTTATCAACAAAAAAATTAGGAATGAGTTATAGTTCATCTCAAAATGAGTATACATTTTCCTGTTTCTTTAGTTTTGGAGTTATGAATGGAGATGAATCCTTTGGTAATTCTACTGATGAACGAAAAATTCATACCAATACATTCTTTATGTATGATTTTCGAAACAAACAAGTACAAGAAAAAGCATGGGATTTTTTCCATGAAATTCTAAAAAAAGAAAAACAACTATAAATTATAAAAGTTAAAATGGTTAGAATTACAAAAGTATATACAAAAACAGGAGATGGTGGAGAGACATCTTTAGTTGGTGGGCATCGAATTCCTAAAGATCATGTTCGAATTGAATCTTATGGTGCAGTTGATGAACTAAACAGTATTTTAGGAATTGTTCGTAGCTTCAATGATCAAAAAGAAGACTCACTTCGCAAAGAGAAATTCGATATTATTCTCCAAAATATTCAACAAACTTTATTTGATATTGGCTCGCAATTAGCAACTCATCCTGATGATCTTGAAAAGTTAAAAATTCAAACAAAAGAAGAAGATATTCAGTGGCTAGAAAATGTAATTGACGCAATGAATGAAGAAGTTCCACCACTTAATAGTTTTATTTTACCTGGTGGAAGTCCTTTAAATTCATTTTTACACCAAGCACGAACAGTATGCCGAAGAACAGAACGTGCAGTGATTCGTTTAGAGCGTGAAGAATCAGTTGCAGCAAATCTTATTCCTTACTTAAATCGCTTGTCAGATGCTTTATTCGTATTTGGTCGTTGGGTTTCTGCAACTATGAATGAAAAAGAAATCTTATGGATGCCTAACCAACAAAATACAGACTGGCATTGGAAATAATTTCACTCTAGATTACGTTATATTACTTATGAGGAAAACATCTACATTCACTATTTTTCTACTCAGTTTATTGAGTTTGCTGTTTGCTCATCCAAGCTATGCATTCGACTCAATTGAACTTTCAGTTAAAATAGCAAACTCTTTAAAAAGAATTCAAAAAAGAAACTATCGTACAGTTGCTTTTTCTCGAATTCGAGGTGACATTAATAAAACAGATACTCACGAACTGATTGATTATACCAATGTATCGATTGTAAAAGGACGACGTTTTCGAGTTATTGACCGTTCAAAACTTCAAAGAATCCTTCAAGAACAGCAATATAATCTATCTGATTTAATTCCTGCAAATAAGTACAAAGAGTTAGGAAAACTACTTGGTGTTGATTTATTTATTTATGGTAGAGTATACGAAAAAACTCTAATTTTAAAAGCGATCGATGTAGAAAAATCAGTAATTGTTTGGGCTGAAAAATTTTCATTAAAAGATAATTCAACTCAATCACAATCAAGAGAAGACATCCTACTAAACCAACTTAGTGGAAAAATTGTTGAATCATTAAGAAAAGACATTTCTAGATTAAAAACCAATCGGATTAATCAAATTGGTTTATGGAACATTCAAGGAGAATTACCAACAGCTAAAGTTGCTGATTTTATCTCAGTTGCTCTTACAAAAGATGGAAATTTTCAAGTTATCGATCGTGAAAATTTAGAATTAATTTTAAAAGAGCAAAAGCTAAATCGAAGTGCTCTTATTGATGAAGCAAAAGCCAAAAAAATGGGTGAGCTTTATGGAATTGATGCTTTTATTTATGGAAATATCACTCGTCGAAATAATCGTTATATTGCTTCATTCAAAATGATGAATATTTATAGTGGTGTTTTAGAGTGGGCAGAATTAATTTCATTAAAGCCAAACCAAGCCAGCACTACAAATACAAATAATACTCAAAAAATCAAAAAAAATCAGCGGCTTCAACAAAATGATATGGTTTATATCCCAGCAGGAAATTTTGTTATGGGGTCGAATCAAGGATATGGTCGAGTTTATCGTCCTAAACATCAATTAAACCTTCGTGCATTCTATATTGATCGTACTGAAGTATCAAACGAGCAATATCAAAGATTTGTTCGTCGATATCGTCATCGAATTCCACCAACATGGTATAACCGACAAATTCCAGTAGGGAAAAAACGATTTCCTGTTGTAATGGTCAACTACCATGATGCTACACGATATTGCCGAATGCAAAAAAAACGTCTTCCAAAAGAAGCAGAGTGGGAGAAAGCGTTTCGAGGGACAAAGGGACGAAAATTTCCTTGGCCTGAAAATTATTTTCGAAGCAATTGGTCAAGAACATTTGCTTCTGGAATAAGACGTCCACTAGCAGTTGATTATCGAAGTAAAGACAAGAGTACTTATGGTGCTCTTCACATGGCTGGAAATGTTCGAGAGTGGGTATCAAGCGTTTTTAAGGCTTACCCTGGAAGTTCTTTTGCAGATGCTCGGTATTATCGAGAAAGAGTAATTCGAGGTGGTTCTTGGGCAAGAGATCGTAGATTTGCTGTTGGTTGGTATCGTTCTAGTGGAAAACAGACATCAGGATGGCGAGATGTCGGTTTTCGTTGTGCAAAATCAGCAAACTAAAGAATTTGATGAACTACTTTATTCTTAAATAATACTTTTTTATTGGTGAAGCTCCATTCCGCTTCGCCACGATCCTCAAAGAGCAACTCTTTAACAGGATTTCCTAAAGTCAAGCGAACTTGTTCTTCAGTATACCCTCTCTCCACTAATCCCATTAAAATTTTTCTCTTTAAACTTCCCTTAAATTTTTTCTTTGTTAATTTTTGATATACTTTAGAGAACCAAGTAGCACCTTTATCAGGTCGATAAATTCCAACTCTCCCACTAACCCAATACTTTTTTGATTGCTGACTATTATAGTTTATTTCTCTCCACTTCAAATAAGGAAAATTAGGAATTTGAATTACTTTCCCTGTAAATGTTACTTGAGTAGCTGAAATGGGAAGAAATTTAATCAGGTCTATTTTTTCAGCAGGCAATGTAGGGTAAACTTTAACAGATTCTTCAGCCATTGCTTTTAATTTCCCTTCATCTTCAAGAATATACCCACTACCATTAATTGATATTTTTTGGTTTGTATTTGTCACTCGAAAAACTAAGCGTCCTGCTTTTTCGCCTTGCAAAACATCTAGCACAGGATAGGCTATTTTTTTTCGAGTAAAAATTCCACGTCCTTTCAAATTAGAATTCTCATACAAATATGCTGACTTTATAAGCAAAAAAGATCCTTTCTCAGTAGCCCAGCTATTTGAAGAAAATAAAAAAAAGAAAATTCCAAATAAAAAAAGAGTGGATTTCATCTTACAGCTCCAGAAAATCAATTCGGGTTTTTCCATAAACTTTTTGTTGAAACAAAATAACATCATCGGAATACGTGATTGAATGTCGTTTTGGTACTTCAACAACAACAATACTTCCTTTTAACTCTGGCACTTGTTCTAACTTTGAAATTACTTGCTGTGCTAAGTCAGAATCATAAGGAGGATCAAGCAAAAATAGTTTCAGCTCACCTTCAATCCATTGCTGAGAATCAATCCAACGCAATGTATCAGTTTTTTGAACTGAACATAAATTTCTTATATTAAAAGTACCAATATTATCTAAAAGAAAAGGAATTGCAATTTTTTCATTCTCTATAAAAGTAGTCCTTCTTGCTCCTCGACTGATTGCTTCAAAACCTAAAGCCCCTGTTCCTGCAAAAAGATCAATTACATCAAATTCTTTTAAATCATAACGACTTTCAATTACATTAAACATGGCACTACGGCTTTTTCCTAATGTTGGACGAACAGTCCAACCAATACCGCCTTGAATCGTACGTCCTTTTAAACTTCCACTTAAAACTTTCAACACAATTTTTACCTTTAGAAGCGTTCTAAATATTCAAGAGTGGCATTACATGCTTGGATTGCTGTTTGCTCTGGTAAGATAGTATCTCGAAAAGAGTCTCCCTTTACAACAACATCAGGATTAATTTTTGTAATTATATCTGAGGCCGATTCATGATCAAAAATCACAACCCAACTAATATCTTCTAGGGAAGCTAATAACTTTGCTCGATCTTCTTCTGATAAAAGAGGTTTAATTCCTTTATCTCTTTCAATTGAACGATCAGAATTAATTGCAACAACAACCTTTCCATGAAAACGCTTCATTTCTAATAAAAAACGCAAATGTCCTGCTGAAAGATTATCAAAGTAACCATTCGTAAAAATAATTTTATCTTTTTCTGTTTCAAGGATTTGAACTAACTCTTCTAAAACAACAATTTTTTTATTCGTAGAACTTCTTTGTAATTTTTTTAATAAGTCATCTAAAACAATAGGAACAACACCTACATGTTTAATCTCTAAACCTGCGGCTAAATTTGCAATTTGAATTGCATTTGCAGGTGCTTCTCCCGCTGAAAGTAAAACACCTAAAAATGTGGTTACAACATCACCAGCACCCGTTACATCAAAAACTTCTTGGGCTTCTGTAGGAAAAAATTCATAGTCATTTTCATTTTTGAAAAATAAAATTCCATCTTTGTCCAAAGACATAGAAAGAAAATCTGCCTGGCATTTTTTCTGAAGTTCAATAGCAGCTTTTAGAATTGAATCTTTATCATTTAATTCAATTCCTGTGATCATTGATGTTTCTACACGATTAGGTTTAATTGTTGTTACTCCTCGATAATGAGTAAAATCAACACCTCGACCTGGATCACACACAATAGGAAGTTTTCTTTCTTTTGCTTTCTTAATCGTTTCTTGAAGAATGCGAGGACTCAACACTCCTTTTTGATAATCTGATAAAATCACACCATCAACTTTTGGAAGAATCATTTCTACTTTTTTCAAGATTTCATCTTCAATTTCAGATGTGATTTGAAATGATTTTTCATGGTCAATTCGGATTAACTGTTGTTGACCTGTAAGAACTCGGTTCTTTACAATTGTTTGAAAAGAATCCTCTCGAACAATACCTTCTTGATGAATTCTTTCATCTTCAAAAATTTGAAAAAGTTGATCTCCAAATCGGTCATTTCCAACTAATCCTATAGGATATACTTCACAATCCAAAGCTCGCACATTAGCAACAGTATTGGCTGCACCACCAAGACGAAACTCTTCTTTTTCAACTTGAATTACAGGAATAGGAGCTTCTGGAGAAATTCGGTTCACATTTCCCCAAGTGTACTGGTCAAGCATTAAATCACCTAGTACTAGGATTTTTTGAGGTGTGAACTTGTGAATCGATGAAATTAATTTAGATTGTGTAGTAGGATGCATTTTTTTATTAAAAATCAAATTGAACGAGGCTTTTTTCGATTAATTTCAAAATTTGCATCATAGCAAATATTCAAAAGCCTCATAATCATAACAGCAGTTAATCCCCAAATATCATAATCTTGATAGTGAAAGTGATGTACTTTATATTCAACTCCTTCGTAAGGAATAATATCGTAAGTATAATCATTTTTTTCTAAAAAGAATGAGAGAGGAACTTTAAAAATACTATCTAATTCACTATAATTTGGTGTGTATATTTGTTCTTCAGGAACAATTCCAACGATTGGAGTAACCTTTAAACGGTTAATTGAGATAAATTGGTCAATTTCTCCAACAACATTGACAACATCTGATTGCAGTCCAACCTCTTCAAAGCTTTCTCGTAAAGCCGTTTCAACCAAATTTTGATCTGTATCATCTTTTTTTCCACCTGGAAATGATACTTGTCCTGCATGAGAAGATAAATGTGCGGCACGCAGTGTTAACACAAAATGTGGGTTATCAGAATTGTTGGTAATTGTCATCAAGACTGCTGCTTCTTTTAGCTCTTCTTTTTGCTTTTTGGGCTGATGATTTTTTACTTTTTTAATAAGAGATTCTAACATTTCCTGATAATTGCATTAAGATTTAAAAAAATGAAATCAAGACTCCGATTATTTATAAAGGAAAAATGATGACTATAATAAAAAACAACAAAGCCTTTATTAGCATCATATTTTGTGTTTGTATAACCCTCTTACTTTCAGGGTGTTCTGCTAAAAAGGAAAAAGTACTATCAAAAAAACAGTTTACCCAAATCAGAGTAAAAAAACACTCAATACAATATTTTTTGAATGGAAATCGCCTTTTAAAACAAAAAAAATATCGTCATGCAATCAAGCAATATGATGCTGCGATTAAATTAGATCCGACTCAAAGTTCCTTTCATTATAACAAAGGCCTTTCTGAATTTTATTTACGATTATACCAAAAATCCGCTTTTTCTTTTAAGGGTGCTTTAAAACAAAATCAGTATCTTCCACAAGCTTGGTATAATTTGGCTCTTGCATATCATAGACTAAATGATTCAGAAAATGCATTGATTGCTTATGAAAATTATAAAAGAATTAATAAAAAATAATCTACTTTATAGTCTAACCAATATTTTATGAATCAAACTTAGGTTGAATTTTAATGGATACTTCATTAAAGTTTTTTTTTTAATTCAATATGATTATCTAAAACAATATTTGAACTTAGCAATTTATCGTATGAATGCTCCTCAAGAAATTCCATCAATTAAAGAAATTTTAGCACCTGTTCAACCTTATCTTGATATCGTTGAACAAATGGTTGTTTCTAATTTAGATAGTGATATTCCTTTATTAAAAGAAATTGGAGAGTATATTTTAAAATCTGGTGGTAAAAGATTACGACCAGCTCTTTTACTTCTTGCAAGCGGATCACTTGGAACTATTGGAGATAAGGCCTGTCGTGCAGCAACGGCATTAGAATATATTCACACTGCAACTCTTCTTCATGATGATGTTGTTGATAATGCTGATATTCGCCGTAATAAAAAAGCCGCCCGTTCCATTTGGGGAAATGAAGCAGCAGTTTTAGTAGGAGACTACCTTTATACTGTTTCTTTCAAGCACATGTCAGAGTTTGATAATATTCAAGTGATTAAAGATCTTTCCAGAGCAACAACCATGATGGCTCAAGGAGAAATTTTACAACTTACTCGAACTTATTTATCAACAAGCATTGAAGATTATCTCAAAATTGTTCTATATAAGACTGCAAGTCTGATGGGAACAGCAATGAGTATTGGTGGAATTCTAGCTGGAGCCTCTCAAGAACAAGTAGAAGCCTTGATTCAGTGTGGAGAGAACTTAGGAATTGCATTTCAAATGGTTGATGATACTCTGGATTATCTTGATACAAATGCAACTGGAAAAGAAATTGGAGTTGATTTAAAAGAGAGAAAGATTACTCTGCCTTTAAGCCACTTGTTAGAGAATGCAAAGCCTGTAGATAAAGCAAAAGTTCTAGAAATTCTGGAACAAAAAGAAATTACAGACGAACATGTTGAATTTGTAAGCAAATTAATGCAAGATTACAAATCTTTGCCGTATACTCTAGAAGTTGCACAAACTTATGTGAACAAAGCCTTAGAATATTTAGAGATTCTTCCAGACAGTCAATACCGAGAATCTATTAAACAAGTTGCTCAATATATTTTATATCGAAATAAATAGATTATAAAAATATGAAATCTATCTCCCTAAAAGATCAAGCTGAACTCATTCAAGAGTTAGCCAGTACGATTGGTAGTAGTACCTATTTCAAGTCAGTAGACAATGATCTTTTGACTCATATTTTTGCGTCCTCTGTATGCATTGATGTAGAAAAGGGAGACGCAATCATTCAACAAGGCGCTGAAAATGACTTCATGGTTTACATTCTAGTTGAAGGTGACTTTGAAGTTTTACATGAAGGAAATTTTATTCTTCGGATTCATCGCACTGGACAACTAATCGGTGAAATTGCAGTCATTAGTTCAGATCCTCGATCTGCTGATGTAATAGCAACTAAAAAAAGTCGAGTAGTTGCTATTCAATCTAGCTTTCTTCATGACAAAGATGAAGAGTCTCTTATTCTTGGTAATTCCTTCCTAACAATGTTTTGTCGAGTTCTTGCAGAAAAAGTTAGAACAACAACGGAACGAGCAAAACTCTACGAAGACTCTGTTCTTGAAGTTAAAGAAATTGAAGAATATTCCCTCGAACTAAAACGGGATATTCAACAGCAACTTGAACAAATCAAGTTATACTCTCAAGTTGTAGAAAATAATCAAAATGGAATTCTTGTTTGTAATTTAGATGGTGCAGTTCAATTTGCAAATCACTCCTTTTCTGAATTATTTGAATATAAAAAAGAGGATCTTGATCAACTTGCTGTAACCAGCTTATTTGAAGCATTAACAACACAAAGTTTAAAGGATAGCTTTTCTCAAGGCTGGAAAGGAGAACGAAGTGCAATAAAAAAGGATAGAACTACATTTCCTGCATTTGTAATGATTTCTCCAATTACTCAAAAAAATTCAGATGAAATTACTGCATTTGCTGTTGATGTTCGAGATATCACAACAGAAAAAGATTATGAAAATAATATCCTTGAGAAGAACCGAGAGCTTCAACAAACCTATCAAGAACTAGAAAGTACTGTAAATGATTTGGAAAAAAGTAACCAAATCAAAAATGACTTTCTTGCAAACATGTCTACACAACTAAAAACGCCACTTGTTAGCATTACAAATCATACTGAAAAGCTAGAAAAACAGATATTTAAACAAGGAGCAGTGTGTAAAGATGCAGCACATATTCTTGCTCGAATTACGGAAGAAAAAAATAAACTAGAGAAGATGGTTGGAAATCTTCTTACAATGGCTGAACTCAATGTTGGTTTAAGTAGTTTAGATTTAAACACATTCCGTTTTGAAGAAATTTTTGAAGTATTATCAGTTGATTATCCTCTGCAATTAAGCTCTTTAAAATTAGTTGTTGAGGAACAACGATCAACAATTGTTGCTGATAAAAATAAATTATGTAAGGCAATCGGTGAAATTCTAGATTATGCACTTAAATCTGTAACAACAAATGAACAGTCTTTAAGCATAACGTACCGTAGTAACCGAAAAAAGAAGGCCTTAGAAATTATTTTTAACTGCGGAGACTTAAAGAATTTAGAGAATCAAGATAATAGCGATTGGCAAACTCTTTCAAATGGAATTGAATTAAATATTCAAAAAATCGAACTAGCTATTCCTTTAGCAAAACGAATTTTTGAACTCCATAAAGGTGAAATCCAAATTATTGGCTCTGATAAAACAGAACGGATTATTGCAAGATTGCCTCTAGATATTGAAAAAGGAGTCAATCAAGGAATTAAAATCGTAATTATTGATGAAGATGAATATGAACGAATGATTTTCCGAGGAATCACAGAGCAATTATTTGAGAATGCTGAAATTTTTGAGTTTGATAATCAACTTTCATCTTTAAATGCAGTGAATGCACTTGCTCCTGATTTAATTATTGTTGATCCAAAATTTTCAAACCCTGATTGGGATTACAATATTTACCTCCAGAAAATGAAAAGTGATACTCAGGAGAACATTCCAATTCTTGTAATCAGTGAATTACTTAACGACTATGATTTTCGAAATACAATTTTAGATATTGGCGTTTCTGATTTTCTTCAAAAACCATATACCACAATTGATATCCAGTTTAAAGTCAACTCCATCATCAATATGAGACAAAAGGTTTCGCAACTTTCTAGCAGTATGCAGAAAGCCGAAAAAAGTGCAGTCACTGATGGGTTAACAAATTTATTTAATCGAAAATATTATGATAACTTTATAAGCGATCAACTTCATAGGGCACACTCACATGATAGTAAATGTTCTATTATCATGACTGATATTGATAATTTTAAAAACTATAATGATACCAATGGACATCAATTAGGCGATGATGTTCTTAAAACATTTGCACAAATTCTAAAAGGAAGTGTTCGGGAATCAGATATGGTTGCTCGATATGGTGGGGAGGAATTTATAATTGTTCTTCCAAATACAGCGAAAAAAATGGCGTTATTAATTGCTGAAAAATTAAGAGCAAATATTGAAAGCAATGATTTTCCTAATGGTATAAACCAACCCCTAGGAAGAGTTACAAGTAGTTTTGGAGTATCAACATATCCAGAAAATGGACTCACACCTGAAATTCTACTCAAAGGATCAGATCACTGCTTATATATTGCGAAAGAGCGAGGACGTAATACTGTGGTTGGTGCTGAGGGAATAGTTACAATAGAGCATCAATAAAAATTTTATTGAATCCAATAAATTAGTTGTACCAAGTTTAAAAGAAAAAATAATAAGGTACACACTTTCCAAAAAACTAAAGGATCTTTTTCAATTAAAGATAATTTTTCTGGAGTAACAATAACAGCTTGAGGATGATTTAAATAAAATAAGATTTCAGATACTGATTCATACCGATTTTCTGATTTCTTTTGTACTGCTTTCTTTACAATAGTATCAAGCCATAAAGGAACTTCTGGCTTCAGTTTAGATGTATCCTTGTATCTTTTTTTATTATGCTCATCACCTTTCTCGATTTCCCCATAAGGATACTCTCCTGTTAGCATCTCATAAAGAGTAACTCCTAAAGAAAAAATATCACTCTGGACACTGCCACGAGCATGAGAAAACATTTCTGGTGCAAGATAATTAGGGCTCCCTAAAATAACCTTTTCTCCATAATTTGTAACTTGGGGTAAGGCTGGTAATAAAACCACTCCATAATCAACAATTTTGATATTATTTTGAGCATCAATAATAATATTATCTGGCTTAAAATCTCGATGGATAATATTCAAATTATGAAGACTTCCTAATCCACGACAAAGTTGTTTTCCAATTGCAACCACATCATCGACTGAAAAAATTTGATCTTCTAAAAACGTTCGAATTGATTTTCCAGGACAATGCTCAAGAACTAAATAGAGAAAATTTCTTCGGTTTTTTGCTGATGATAGAACATTCATCAAATAAGGAGAGTTTACTCTTCGACCAACCCATTCTTCTCTTAAAAATCGTTCACGAAAAATAACATCTTGTTCGTAATCAGGATGTGGGCATTTCAGAACTACCTTTTTTTTACTTTCAATTTCTTCTCCAAGATATAGTGACCCCATACCTCCAGAAGCAATATCGGATATAACTCGATAAGAATCTAGGCAGTCATTGTGATATAAAATATTTGGAAAAGATAATTGCCCTGCAACATTTTTTAATTCTTCATACTTTATAGGTGGAAGCTCATCAACTTGAAGAATTTGGCAAGTTAAATTATCACCACTTCCTTTTTCTAAAGCACGATTTGTTAATTTATGAGCTTTATTTTCAAGTGTTAAAGAAGTTTCTAAAATTTGAACAAAATCTTCTTTGTCTAAAGATCCATGAACTCCATCCGTTGTCATCACAAAGATATCTCCCTCTTCTAATGAAAACGAAACTGAATCCATCTTAACAATTGAATCTAAACCTAAACCTCGAACCAAATGTTGTGGATTTTGCGGAGCATTATGATCTGTAGTTAATCCTTCAAAATTTCCATTTCGAAATCGATAAATTCTTGAATCACCTACGTGGAAAATATGGCCTTTACGACCACATAATGTAAGTAAGGAGAATGTTGTAACTAGACCTTTGACAGCAGAGGCTCGTTGTCCTTGCCCATATAACCAACGATTAATCGAACTTACAACTCGCTCTACTGACTGCGAAATGCTCCATGAATCAGGAGTGCTGTAATAGTCAGAAAAAAATCCTCCTACAGCATACTGACTAGCTTCCATTCCAGCATCAGAACCGCCAACACCATCAGCAATAACAGCAGTCAATCCCTTATATTCTAATGAAGAGAATTCTGATGGGATTACACAAGCATAAAAATCTTCATTTCGTTCTCGCAGCCCAGTTTTACTAGACTGCCCTAAACTAACCTTAATCGTTGATACTGTTGCCATAATAAATTCTAAGCGACCTCTACCATTTCTACAGTTCCATCAGCTTGAACTTCCATTGTATGTCCTTCTGGTTCTTTTAAGAAGAAGTTTGCAATAAAAGAAACGCCTGCTGCTCCTGCAATTACTAAGAAAAAGTTTTCTGTAGTAGTCATACTGTATACAGTTAAGAAAGTTACACCACCAACATTTCCATAAGCTCCAACCATTCCTGCAATTTGTCCTGTTAATCGTCGTTTTACTAATGGAACTACTGAAAAAACAGCTCCTTCTGCTGCTTGAACACAAAAAGAACAACACATTGTAAGAACAACAGCTAATGGCAAGAACCAAGTTCCATCAATTCGAGACATTCCAAAGTAAGTAATCATTAATCCTATAAAGAGAATTAACATTGTCTTTTTTCTTCCAAACTTATCACTTAAAATTCCTCCACCAGGACGAGCAACTAAATTCATAAATGCAAAACTAGCAGCAATCATCCCCGCAACTACAGGAGTTAAATGAAATGTTTTTTGAAAAAAGATTGGTAACATTGAAACAACAGCTAACTCAGAACCAAATGAGACTGCATATGCTAAATCTAAGATTGCTACTTGTTTAAACTCATACTTATCTCCTGCATGAATTTCTTTACTTAAACGCTCTTTATTTAACTTAACAATTTGGTAAACTTGATAAACAAAAAGCAATGCTAAAAGAACATAAACAATATTTGCAGTTTGTGGACTAATAAAAGCGATTTTTGGAAGCGATAATTTCCAATTTAAAACAGCAAGACAAATCACCATTGGAGCAGTCATAAAAATCAAACCATACATTCCAGCATAACTACTAACTTCCAATGCACTTACATTCTTTGGTGAAAAATATGTTTTTCCTGCTGGTGTATCACGAGCATTTTTATAATAAATAAAAGAATAAATCATAGATAAAACACCAGTTAAAGCAATTGCAATTCTCCATCCTTCAAGTCCTGCGATTTTTCCACCAACAACAATAGCAATTGTAGGAAGGATAAATGCAGCAGCAGCAGAACCAAAGTTTCCCCAACCACCATAAATACCTTCAGCAACACCAATTTGTTTTGGTGGGAACCACTCACCAACCATTCGAATTCCAATTACAAAGCCAGCACCCATACCACCTAAAAGAAGTCGGTAAATCACCAGTTGATCAAATGACTGAGCTGTTGCAAAAAGAAAACAAGGAATACTCATTACAAAAAGCAGAGTACTAAAAGTCTTTCGAGGCCCAAATCGATCCACCAACATTCCAACAATGACTCGGGCAGGAATGGTAAGTACAATATTACAGATGAATAATGTTTTTAACTGTCCAGATGTTAAACCTAATGCCTTTTGGATTGTAGAAGCAAAAGGAGCCATATTAAACCAAACTAGAAAGCTTAGAAAAAAAGCAAACCAAGATAAATGGAGAGTCTTATATTTCCCCTTAAATGACCAAATCTTCAATGTTGACGATTCACC
>JBNMNM010000031.1:0-13865 GCA_051275585.1 bacterium
GCGATTTATTACTTTTTTCTAACGCTGTAATCTTTGTTGCAAGCTCTTTTTGCCTTTTTTCAAGACCTTGTGAGATTGTATTTTTTTTAGATGCACAACCAAGTAAAATAAAAATCAATAATGCAAAGAAAATTAGTTTTGAATATATTGTTTTCATTTTACCCTTTAGTAAACTTTTCTTGATAAACTCTTTCAAGTTCAGTGGCTAATTGTGGTTGTTGATTCTTTTTGTATGTCTTGATTAATTTTTGAACCACAACTTTAGTATTTGAAAAATTAGGATATTTTCGAAGTAAATATACATACCGTGCAATCGCAGAAGGATATAACTGATATTGATAATACCAATCTCCAATCATCAACTCATGTTTTGCTAATGCTTCAATCGATTTTTTTAAATATTTCTTTGATGTTTTTAAATATAAACTATTTGGGTAAAGTAAGTAGAATCTTTGGTACTCTGTAATAATTTGTTTAAATGGCTTTGGATCTCGCTGATAATCATAATAAGTTCCAAATAACCATTGCTCATTCCTTTTAAAATTTAATGTAATCAATTTTTCAAGAACATATGGAACTAAGTGACTATTATGATTTAAACTCAAGAAAACTCGATAATTCATTTCTGAATCACGATATTGATTTGAACCTAATGCCAGTTGTGCATCAGCCATTTTTAAATAGCCAAAAGTGGCATATCGTGTACCAGGATTTTGTGTAATTACTTTCTTAAAAACTTCTATTGCTTGAGTATAAAACCCACGATCATAATGTTGAATAGCAGTGTCATACATCTGTTCAACAGTTTGTGGTTGCTGATCAATTGAAGCACAACTAGAAGTCCATAATAGAAGAGAAATAAAAAGAAGGGTCAGATTTCTCATAGATAGAAATACGCAAGAGGAAATTGTTCGAATTATTCGGTGATAGTACGGAATAAATCTAACCTAAGGGAATAGATTTTATTTGTCTAGAGAGAGACAATTCTCGATATAATGTTTAGATATGCAAAAAAAGTCCCTAATTAGGGACTTTTTAAGAAAAGGAGAGGGTTCAAAAACAATCAAAAATTATTTTAATGATTCTTTTAATTTCTTTTGAAGTTCATTTGCTGTGTCTTCAATTGTTTTGTTCATTTTTTTGCGAAGTTCTTCTTTTGCTGACTCTGGTTTTAACTTCAATAAATCAACAATTGGTTGTGGTAAATTTTCACGAGCCATTTTTTCTACTGGTGGAATATATTTTACAGCACCAATTAAAACTACGATTAAACCAATGATCACAAGTATATTTTTCATTCTTTCCTCAAAAGAAATTATTTATCATTTTTCTATCTAAAGTAGCATAAAGCATAATCCCATAATAATAGTAGGAATTATTGCTGAAGCTAAAAGTCCTAATGGAGCAATACCACCTTTAAAGTATTTATTTAAAATTGATTGTCCCGCAGGGTTTGGAGCATTTGCAATTACAGTTAAACCACCACCAGTTACAGCACCAGCAACAACCGCATATTTTAAAGTTGCTTGCATTCCTACTTCAGGATCTAGATAGAGAGTACTTAAATAGGTAATGGCTGCATTATCATTAAACGAAGTTAAGATAGTTGCTCCTAACATTGAAGGAACTTCTGATAAAGATCCAAGAATTGGTTCAATCCACCAAGCTTGAAGACCACCATGAGTAACCAAACCAGCAAGGAAAAAACCAACTAATAGTGCTGGCTTTAAATTAACAGGATCTTGATGTGGTGCTGTTGCTTTTGCAAAACCTAAAAAGAATAAAAATCCACCTACAAAAAGAACAGGTGTATGTGCATTAAAAACAGTCCAAAACATGAAAGCAAAATGAGTAAGAATAATCCATAATGGGATGTGATTTTGCTGTTTTTTTACTGTTGTTGCTTTGAATTGAGCCAAACGAACAAGTTCTTTACGGAATGCCAAAAAGTATAAAGTATTTGCAATTAAAATTCCTAAAACAGCTTTCCAACCAAAGTTAAAAAACATAAAGCTAAAATCCCATTTCCAAGTTTCAGCAACCATCAAAACAGGAGGTGCGGCAAAATGGGAAAGAGTTCCACCAACAGAAATATTTACAAAAAGAAGTCCTAAAGTTGCATAGGCAAAAACAGGTTTTGGTTGCTTGTCATAAATTTGATGTGCCAAAAGTAAGGCTGTAATGGTCATCGCACCTGGTTCTGTAATAAAGGAACCTAAAATGGGGCCAATTGTGAGTAGAGTAAGCCACCAGGCAGCAGGACTACCTTTACCCAACATTGCAATTCGTTCCATTATTTTTTCTGCTGCATAAATAACAGGCTTTGTTGCAGCAAGCGTCATAATAACAACAACAAATATTGGTTCAATATAATTTACTTCATGTCCAATGTAGCTTTCAACTGTATGCCAATCATAGAAGAATATAACAGAGCCAATTAAAGGAAGTGTCCAAATTCCAAAAATGGCTTCAATTTCGCCTAAAAAATGAAGTATTTCACCAAAGAAACTAACGCTTTCAGTATCTTGTGGTAATTTTCCTTTCTTTTTTAGATTTTCAATTTTTCTTTTATGCCGTGCTGAAACCTTATGTGCGAGGGCTTCAATTTTTGAAGCTAAAAAAGTATGGATGATGGCACATAAAAAGATAAGAGTTGCGACAAAATTAAAAGGGTTACTTTTAACACGATTAACTAGTTTTTCTCCTACACTCATTTTAGAGTCTTTGTAGCTAGACAATTTAATAGGAAGTTTAGATTCTCCTTTTTGAGTAGATCCACCTGACGCATAAATAGGAACAGAAGATGATAAAAAGAAAACTAGCAAAAAAAGTGAAATCCATCGTTTCATGTCAAAACTCCAGTAGCAATTTCTTTGTAAGAAATTGAAGTAAAGAAAAACTTGTCAGACTACAAAGGTTGGTTTTAGAAATTTTTTCTAGATAACCGATATAGAATACAATCATAGAAAATAACACAGTTTTTCGAGAAAATTTTACTCATTTTATTTAAGTTGCATTTGCAATAACATAATTTAATTTTTTTTAAAAATCTTTATTTAGAGCAAACACATGGAAACCGAACAAAAAAAAGCGATTGACTCAGCAATCTCCCAAATTGAACGTCAATTTGGAAAAGGAGCAATCATGCAAATGAGTGAAGACTCTATTAAAAATATCCCTGTAACAAGTTCAGGAAATATTGCACTTGACCTTGCATTAGGTTGTGGTGGGTTTCCAGTAGGACGTGTTGTTGAAATTTATGGACCAGAATCTAGTGGTAAGACAACTCTTGCACTTCATGCAATTGCAGAAGTTCAAAAAGCAGGTGGATCAGCTGCTTTTATTGATGCAGAACATGCTCTTGATATTTCTTATGCAAAAAAATTGGGTATCAATGTTGATGAACTGCTTCTTTCTCAACCAGATTGTGGAGAACAAGCACTTGAAATCACTGAAATTTTAACTCGAAGTGGTGGAGTAAATCTAATTGTTCTTGATTCTGTAGCAGCATTGGTTCCAAGAGCTGAAATTAATGGTGAGATGGGAGATTCTCATGTTGGTCTTCAAGCTCGTTTGATGTCTCAAGCTCTTCGAAAACTAACTGGTGCTCTTTCTAAAAGCGATTGTACCATCATTTTTATTAATCAACTTCGAATGAAAATCGGAGTTATGTTTGGAAATCCTGAAGTTACAACAGGTGGAAATGCTCTTAAATTCTATGCAAGTGTTCGACTTGATATTCGTGGTGCTGGAGCAATCAAACAAGGTGATGAAGCAGTTGGAAATCGAGCACGAGTTAAAGTAGTTAAAAACAAAATTGCCCCACCATTTAAAGTTATCGAGTTTGATATTATGTTTGGTGAAGGTGTTTCCAAAACAGGAGTATTATTAGATGTTGCAACTAAAGATGAAATCGTAAAAAAGAGTGGTACATGGTATTCTTACGGAGATCTTCGACTTGGACAAGGAAGAGAGAGTGTTAAAAAATTCTTAAAAGAAAATCCTGAAACATTCCAAAAAATCGACCTTGAGACAAGAAGATTTCACAATCTACCTGTTGAAGAACCCAAAAAAGCAGATAATAAAAAAAAATCTTCAACAAAAACAAGTAATAATACTGAAGATGAAAAAAATAAGCTAAAAGACGCTAAAAAAGAAACTAAATAATACCTGCCTTTCTAAAACCAATAATTTGATTATTATAATTATTGGTTTTACCTCTCGATTTTTAGGATCTCTCCCCATTTTTATTTTATTGGTAAAATTTTCACTTGATTTTCAAGAAATCGAAGGATAGGATTTCGTCAAAAATTAGCACTCAGTGATATTGAGTGCTAATAATTAAAAATACATTGGTTCATAAATTGATGTTTTTTTATTTCCACCATATTTTTAAAACCTATTATTATATATTGATCAGAGTTAATTATGATTAGACCTCTTCACGATAGAGTAATTGTAAAAAGAAAAGAAGCTGTAAACACTACTGTTAGCGGAATTATTATTCCTGATTCAGCAAAAGAAAAACCTCAAGAAGGTCAAATCGTTGCTGTTGGAAAAGGAAAATCACGAGAAGACGGAACAGTTGCTCCTCTTGATGTTAAAGTTGGAGACCTAGTTCTTTTTGGAAAATATGCAGGTACTGAAATCAAAGTTGATGGTGATGAGTACTTGATGATGAAAGAAGATGATGTTTTAGGAATCATTGATTAATCAATAATTTTTAAACAACAATCTACATATTTTTTGAATTAATAATTTCTTATTTTTAGGATTAAAGAATGGCAAAACAAATTGTTTTTGGCGGTGCAGCAAGAGCTGCATTACTTAGTGGTGTTAACCAACTTGCAGATGCAGTAAAAGTTACTCTTGGACCAAAAGGAAGAAACGTAATTATTGAAAAATCTTTTGGTGCTCCTTTAGTAACAAAAGATGGTGTTACTGTAGCAAAAGAAATCGAGCTAGAAGACAAAATTGAGAACATGGGTGCTCAAATGGTTCGTGAAGTTGCTAGTAAAACTTCTGATACTGCTGGAGACGGAACAACTACTGCTACAGTTCTTGCACAAGCAATCTTCAAAGAAGGTTCAAAAAATGTAGCT
Organism: bacterium; assembly: GCA_051275585.1. Lineage (GTDB taxonomy): Bacteria > SAR324 > SAR324 > XYD2-FULL-50-16 > JBNMNM01 > JBNMNM01. Next base: position 5,103 of record JBNMNM010000031.1, read on the forward strand.
GCTGGATCAAACCCAATGGATTTAAAACGTGGTGTTGATGCTGCTGTTATTGCTGCTGTTGCAGAACTTAAAAAAATTACAAAAACAGTTTCTGATAATAAAGAAATTGCACAAATAGGAACAATCTCAGCAAACAATGACCATACAATTGGTGGAATCATTGCTGATGCAATGGATAAAGTAGGAAAAGATGGTGTTATCACTGTTGAAGAAGCAAAAGGTCTTGAGACTACTCTTGATGTTGTAGAAGGAATGCAATTCGATCGTGGATACCTTTCTCCATATATGGCGACTGATACTGATCGAATGGAAGCTGTTCTTAAGAACCCATACGTCATTCTTTGTGACAAAAAAATCAGCAATATGAAAGATATTCTTCCTGTTCTTGAGCAAATTGCTAAAGAAGGACGACCTTTCTTAATCATTGCTGAAGACATTGATGGTGAAGCACTTGCTACTTTAGTAGTAAATCGACTTCGTGGAACTCTTCAATGTTGTGCAGTTAAAGCTCCAGGTTTTGGAGACCGACGAAAAGCAATGATCGAAGATATCGCTATCTTAACTGGTGGTGAAGTAGTTTCTGAAGAACGTGGAATGAAACTAGAAGATCTTACTATTGCTCAACTAGGAACTGCTGAAACAATCACAATTGACAAAGACAACACTGTAATTGTTGATGGTGCTGGTTCTACTGATGCAATTAAAGCTCGTGTTGCTCAAATCAGATCACAAGTTGAAGAAACTGCTTCTGATTATGACCGAGAAAAACTTCAAGAAAGATTAGCTAAACTTGTTGGTGGTGTTGCAATCATTAACGTTGGAGCAGCTACTGAAATTGAAATGAAAGAAAAGAAAGCTCGTGTTGAAGATGCACTTCATGCAACTCGTGCTGCTGTTGAAGAAGGAATTGTACCTGGTGGTGGAGTTGCTTTTATTCGTGTTCTTAAAGCTGTTGAAATTGCTGCTGAGAAATTAGAAGGCGATCAAAAAGTTGGTGCTCAAATTATTTTACGAGCAATCGAAGAGCCATTACGACAAATTGTTGCTAATGCAGGACTTGAAGGTGCTGTAGTAGTTAACAAAATTAAAGAAAATGGTGATGCTAACTATGGTTTTGATGCTGCTAGCGAAACTTATGTTGATATGGTTGAAAAAGGAATCATTGATCCAACTAAAGTAACTCGAACTGCTCTTCAAAATGCTGCTTCTGTTTCTAGTTTACTAATTACTACTGAAGCTACTATTTCTGACTCTCCACAAGATGATGCTGCACCTGCTGCTGGCGGAATGCCTCCTGGAATGGGTGGAATGGGCGGAATGGGTGGAATGGGCGGAATGATGTAAGTCGTTTAACTCAACTGCTTTACCTTTTTTAGAAAGCTGGCTTCGGCCAGCTTTTTTATATCTCCAGCCAAAATTATTATGCTTGATCGTTTTACTTATCAAGTCTTCCAGTTTGCAACTAGCCACAACTTAATCCAAGCTAACCAAAAAATTATTGTTAGTGTAAGTGGTGGTCTCGACTCAATTAGCCTTTTTTGTGTACTAGATTCATTTCGAGAAAAAATTCCTCTTGAACTAATCATTGTTCATTTTCATCATGGTTTACGAAAAGAAAGTGATGAAGAAGAAATTTTTGTAAGGAATCTCGCAAAACAGAAAGAAGTAGATTGCTATGTCTACTATGCTTCGGATTTAAATAAAACATCAGGTCTTCAACAAAATGCAAGAGAGTGGAGATATAATCACTTATCTCAACTTAAAAAGGAAACTGAAGCTGATGTTATTGCATTAGGTCATCATCAAGATGATTTAATTGAAACAACCATTTGGAAAATTGTTCGAGGTTGTTCTCTTTTTGGATTAGATGCACTTCGTGAAAAAAATGGCTTCTATATTCGTCCTCTACTGCAAACCAGCAAAAAAGATTTAAAAAAATATTTAGAACAAAAAAATCAATTGTGGATGGAAGATCAAAGCAATCAAGAAGAGTATTACACTCGTAATAAGATACGAAATCAGATCATTCCGTTATTAAGAGAGTGTTCAGGTGGACAGTTTGAAGAAAAAATTACAGGACTAACAAAAGATTCTCGACAATTAGATGAGTTTTTTTGTTCCTCAACTCACCTAAAAAAAAATTGGAACGAATTATCTTATAAAGAGCTATTAGAATTACCAACAATTTTTGCTCATGAATTAATTCATCGTTTTCTGAATTTTCATGATCAAACAGAGGTTACTCGAAGAAATATTGAAAAAATTATGGAGTTAGTAGAGTCAGGACGTGGTAATTGGACTTTAAATTTAAAAAATAAAAAAATTATTTTAGGAAAAAATAAAAAGTTAATGATTCAGGACAATACTTGAAAAAATTTTAGTTTCCCTTTAGAAATCGAATTACACAATATTTTGTTCAATCTTTTATCTTAAATAAAGCACTAGAAAATTCTTAGACTCATTTTTCATCATTTGAAAATTATTATTTTATAAACGGATAAATAATGTTTCCACTTCCTAGAAATTTTATTGTTATTATTGCAATCATTCTTGGAGCTTGGTTATTTTATAACCTTTCTCAAGAGACAACAACTAATACCAATAAGCCTTTTTCTGAATTTTTAAGTCAAGCTGAGTCTCGACAAATTAAACATGTTGTCATTAAAGGCGGTCGAGTTATTTTTTCAACAAATGACAACCTTCAATATACAGCAAATATTCCTCGCTACTATGAAAATTTAATTCCTATCCTTTCTGCAAATAATATCAATTTTGTTGTAGCTCCAACTGAATCTGGTGGTTTCTTCTTTGCACTGCTGAGTTCTTGGCTTCCAGTAATCCTCATTATTGGTGTTTGGCTCTTCTTTATGAAGCAAATGCAGGGTGGTAATAAAGTTATGGGTTTTGGAAAATCCAAACCTCGTATGCTTGATATGGATAAAGAGCAAGTAACTTTTGCTGATGTAGCAGGAATTGATGAATCAAAAGCAGAAGTTGATGAAGTTGTTGAGTTTCTAAGAGATCCAAATAAATTTGAAAAACTTGGTGGCAAAATTCCTAGGGGTGTTCTTCTCGTTGGCGGTCCAGGTACAGGAAAAACATTACTAGCAAAAGCAATTGCAGGAGAAGCAGGTGTTGCTTTCTTCAGTATTAGTGGTTCAGATTTTGTTGAAATGTTTGTTGGAGTTGGAGCAAGTCGAGTTCGTGACTTATTTTCACAAGCAAGAGAAAACTCTCCTTGTATTATTTTCATTGATGAAATTGATGCTGTAGGACGACAACGTGGAGCTGGTCTTGGTGGCGGAAATGATGAAAGAGAACAAACTCTGAATCAACTTCTTGTTGAAATGGATGGATTCTCTGGAAATGAAGGTGTGATTGTAATTGCAGCAACTAACCGTCCTGATGTTCTTGATCCTGCATTAACTCGACCAGGTCGATTTGATCGTCAAGTTGTGGTTCCTCCACCAGATTTAAAAGGAAGAACTCAGATCTTAGATGTTCATACTAAGAATATTCAAATTTCTGATGATGTTAATCTAGAAATAATTGCAAAAGGAACTCCTGGATTCACTGGTGCAGATTTAGCCAATTTAGCAAATGAAGCAGCTCTTCTTGCTGGTCGAAAAAATAAAACTAAAGTAGAAATGATCGACTTTGAGGAAGCAAAAGACAAAGTCATGATGGGAAGTGAGCGTCGATCGATGGTTGTTTCTGACGAAGAAAAAGAGACTACTGCATATCACGAAGCTGGTCATGCAATTGTGGCAATTCTAACACCTAAAGTTGACCCTGTTCATAAAGTAAGCATTATTCCTCGTGGACAAGCATTGGGTGTAACAATGCTTCTTCCTGAACAAGATAATCATTCACAACATTACTCTGAAATTGTTGGAATGTTAGGAATGATGATGGGTGGACGTGCTGCTGAAGAATTAATTTTTAATCATTTTACAACTGGTGCAAGTAACGACCTAGAAAGAGCTACAGCAATTGCTCATAAAATGGTGTGTAGTTGGGGAATGTCTAAAACAGTTGGTCCTATGTTCTTAACATCAGGAGGAGGAGAAGTTTTTCTTGGTCGTGATATGATGCAACGTAGTAGTATTAGCCAACAGTTAGCAAAAGAAGTTGATGATGAAATCAACCTTATTGTTAATGATGCTTATAGCTATGCAATGGATTTACTGAAAAAAAATATGGGTGCATTAAAAGAAGTCACTCGTGTTCTTTTAGAAGAAGAAACAATTGATGGAAAAAAAGTAAATGATATTATTGAGCAATATGTAGTCTAAATAATGCCAAGTTCTGACATTCACTTTTTGCTTCACAGTATTGAAGCTTCATTAGCCTCTGATTTTTTAAATAGGACATATCAGATTCAGAAATCTTTTTCTGATCAATGTCCTATTTCTGTATTTGTTTGGTATTTTCGACCTCAAGAACATACTCACTATCGTTCTTTTATAGATGAGTTAGAAAAAAACTTTCCAACTAAAATTTTTCTTCAAAAAAATACTCCTCTCGGTAATCGCTTTATTGTCGCAACATCAATTATTGAATTTTTTCGAATTTTTCATTACATTCCTGATGGAAAATTAAAACAAATGATTGAATGTTGTTTAAAAAAGCCAAACTCAAATCTAAAAATTGGTAGTCAAGTTTGGAAAAATGATCGACCTCGAATCATGGGAATCTTAAATATTACACCTGATTCTTTTTATGATGGAGGAGTTTTTTATGAGCAATCAAATTTTGTAGAAATTGTTCGTAAGATGATTGACCAAGGTGTTGGTATTATAGATATTGGTGGAGAATCTACCCGTCCAGGTTCAAAGCAAGTTTCTGTTGATGAAGAAATACGAAGAATTTTACCTGTATTGCAACAAATTCGAAGTGAATTTCAAATTCCAATTTCGATTGATACAACAAAAGCAGAAGTTGCAGATATTGCTCTTCAACATGGAGCTAATTTAATCAATGATACTTCTGGATTAAAAGATGGCTCAAAAATGCTCTCTGTTTTAAAGAAACATCATGCAAGTTATTGTTTGATGCATATTCAGGGAACTCCTGATACAATGCAAAATAATCCTGAATACTCTGATATTATTGCAGAAATAATTTTATTTTTTCAAGAAAAGCTAAAATTATGTCAGGATTACGGATTAGGCTCTGAACAACTTATGCTTGATCCAGGAATTGGGTTTGGAAAGACTGTTGAACAAAACTTAGATTTAATTCGTTTTATTTCTACATTTGATCAATTTAAAAGTTTAATTTTATTAGGAACTTCAAATAAATCGTTTTTGGGAAAAATTTTAAATCGAGAAGTTTCTCAACGAAATTTTGGTAGCTTAAGTTCTCAAGTACTTGGCTTTGGAAAAGGAGCTAACATTTTCCGAGTTCATGATGTACTTAGTAACTATGATGCTTTACAATTCGCATCTGTTTTTTATTTAGGATAAATTAACTTACTCTCATAAAGAGTATTAGGTGGATATGTCTTTTTTAATCATTTGAGTAGACAATGATACAAGAATTCTTCCTGAATTTCTATTGGCATGACTTTATAGATATTTTTATTCTTACGGTAATTTTATACCGTTTGATTTTAATGATTCAAGGAACTCGTACTATTCAAATGGTACTTGGAATGACAATTGTCATTGCAAGCTACTTGTTATCTGGATACCTAAAACTAGGTGGTGTGAATTGGTTATTAACTAATCTTTTCAACTCATTTGTAGTTGTGATTATTGTTATATTCCAAACCGATTTTCGAAACGCCCTAGCTCAAATGGGTACAAAAACATTCTTCCAAAAACAAAATAATCAAGCATCAAATAGTTTAATTAACAAAGTTGTTGATGTTTGCGAACTACTCTCTCAAAGCAAAACGGGAGTATTAATTGTTTTTGAAAAGGATGTTGGATTAAGAAATTATGCTAATAGTGGGACTCGTCTTGATGCAGAACTATCACCGCCTTTATTAGCTAGTATTTTTGATAAACATGTTCCTCTTCATGATGGAGCTGTTATTGTTGATCGACAAAGCCGTATTCACGCCGCAGGATGTATTCTACCATTAACCGCTCGTTTAGATATTAGTCAAAAATTTGGAACACGACATCGTGCAGCATTAGGGATTACAGAAGTAACTGATGCAGTTGTAGTTGTAGTTAGTGAGGAAACTGGTAGAATAACGTTGGTTTATAAAGGGGAATATTTTGTAAATCAAATTGGTTTTTCGATTCAGGATAAATTGAAAGAACTTTTACCTCATTTAAATTAAAATGTAGCTTGTTTTCGTTGGTGACAATGTTAAAAAAACTTTTATTTACAAACTTGCCACAAAAATTTCTCGCTCTTGGGTTATCCCTTTTTATTTGGATTATCGCAGAACTTCCTAAGCGAACTCAACAAAACAATGTTCCTGTCTTTATTTCAATTCCTATTTCATATGTAAATTTACCAAGAAATTTAGTTATTACATCAGATCTGTTTCATTCAACAAATATCTCATTTGAAATTTCACAAGACAAAGTAGCAAAAATTCATCCTAGTTTATTTCAGGCTATTGTTGATTTAAAAGATTTGTCTTCTGGCGTTCATACTTATACAATTACAAGAAAAAGTATAAAATCTCCAGATCAAGTAAATATTTTAAATATTTCACCAAGTAAAATTAAATTAACAGTTGAAGAAACAATTCAAAAAAAGCTTCCAATTAGAGCAACCGTTTTAGGAACACCTGCAAAAGGTTATGTATTAGAGGAAATTATCACTCTTCCAGATACAATATTAATTCGAGGAAGAACTTCAGCAGTAAAACAAATTCAGTTTATTTCGACCAAACCAATCAATGTAAAAGGCCTTAATAGTAATGTAGATATTCTTACTGAGTTGAGTTTACCTAGTGGTATTAAATTTCTTGAGAAAGAAAAGCTCTTTCAAGGAAAAATTACAGCAAAAATAAAAGTCAGTAGTGAGCCAATGACACTACGCTTGAATGATGTTCCAATTGGTTTAATTAATAAACAATTTATAACAAAAATAAACCCTAGTAAATTTAATATCCTATTAAGAGGGCCAAAGTCTTTATTACAAAATTTCAGTCAAGAAAATTTACATGCATTTATTGACTTGGCAAAATATAAACCAGGGACATATAAAATTCGAAAACCGACATTACAATTGCCCGCAGCAATTCAAGTCCAACAAGTTTGGCCTCCAATTAATGTTTGGATTTTAAATCAAAAAAAATAATAAATTTTTAGGATGACTTGTATGAGAACAATGCCCGCATTGCATGTTAATGTTGATCATATTGCAACAATTCGAGAAGCACGAAAAACAACAGAACCTAATCCTATCTTTACAGCTCTTATGGCGGAACAAGCAGGAGCTAGTGGAATTACAGTTCATCTTCGAGAAGATCGAAGACATATCCAAGATCGTGATGTTGAGTTGATTCGTAGAACAATTCAAAGTAAAATGAATCTTGAAATAGCAGCAACTGATGAAATGGTTCAAATTGCACTTGATATAAAGCCTGATATTGTAACCTTTGTTCCTGAAAAAAGAGAGGAAATCACGACAGAGGGTGGATTAGATTGTGTTGGCTCATTTAAAAATCTTGATAAAAAAATCAAAAAGTTAAAAGAGGCTGGAATTCGAGTCAGTTTGTTTATTGATCCAGAACAAGAACAAATTGAAGCGGCTGAAGAATTAGGAAGTGATGATATAGAACTTCATACTGGTGAATACGCCAATGCAACACAAGATAAAGACATTGATTACCAATTAGAAAGATTAGTTAATGCCGCTGAATTTGCAGATAATATTGGACTTCAAGTCAATGCTGGCCATGGATTAACTTACTTTAATGTTGTTCCTATTGCACGTATTCCTCAAATTGTTGAATTGAACATTGGACATAGTATTATTTCTAGATCTGTCAATTTTGGAATTGAAGAAGCTGTTCGAGAAATGCTTCAATTAATTCAGCAGTAACATAAAAAATAGATTATTTTTATAATAAAAATCCTTCTTGATTTTAAGTTCATAAAGTCGGAAGGATTGACAGTAAAACTCGAAAAGGATACAAAGCCGAACTTGGGGTACAAAGGGGATTGTATATTTTTTTATTTTAAATAAGGCCTTTTTATTGCTTAATAAACCTCAATATTCAGAATATTTGAGAATTATAAAACTTATTGATTGAGAAATATGAGATTACAAAAGATCATTGCTCTTTCTATTATTCAATTATTGTTATGGTCTGCAAGTGTTTTTGCTGAAAAAGATAACCGTCAGCTAAAACATACAACAGAATTGAAAATACAAAATATAGAAAAGATAGATTATCAGTTACTAGCTTTTCAGTCTTTACAACATTACTCGATAATTCCTCCTGCACAATTAAAGTATAAATATATTTATACGTCATCTCAACTAGCAGAGCAGAGCAGAGCTACAAAAGAAGCAATTACAGAAGAACAAAAAGAAGCAAGACTTGCTGATATTTGTTCCATTTTTGACTCTGGAAAATCAGATGAAGTTCCTCCTTCGTGCGAAAAATCAACTCAAAAAAAGTTAGTTAAGTATACTTTAAAAGATCCGATTTATAATTTTCCAGTTTATCGGAATCAACGGATTAATGCTTATATTCAGCTTTTTACTACTCGAAAAAGAAGAACTGTAAGTGGTGGCTTTCGTCGGTCAACGAAGTACCTCACAATGATTCACCGAGTTCTGAAA
>JBNMNM010000032.1:0-13689 GCA_051275585.1 bacterium
GTTATCTTTTTGATGATAATTGGATTGAGTTCTCAGTTCATAATCCAGCAGTAATTTCTAAAGATATTCAACTTCAAATTTTTCAACGTTCTTTTTCTACAAAAGGAGAAAATCGAGGTTTAGGAACATATAGTGTAAAATTGTTGAGCGAACAGTATTTGAATGGAAAAGTTAGATTTTCCAGTGAAGCTGGAAAAGGAACTACATTTTATGTTCGTTACCCTTTAACAAAAAAAAATATTGAGTGAAATAAAATTACTCAATATTTTTTTGAAATTTTTTATTCAACCAGTTGTTGTGCATTAAGAACTAATACCGGTTGGTTCCCGTAAATTGTTGCTCCTAAGTAAATAGGCAAAGGCTTATATTTTTTTGGAAAGGGAAGAATTGGAAGAGTTGCATGAAAAATAATTTCATTAATGATAAGTCCCTTTCTTTGTTGATGTACTTTTAATAGTAAAATATTTTTAACCCGCTCCTCATCAACAGAAACCTCTTTATTAAAGACTTCATAAGTATTGATGAGTGGTATAATATCATTATTATGTCGATATACAGGGTTTTGGTTTACATGAGAAAGTTTATTCTCTTGAAATGCATTAAACTCTTCCACATAATCTTCAGGAACTGCTACTTGGATATCTCCAATCTGAATAATGAAACAAGACAATGAAACATTGTTTTTAGGAAATTTAAAGTTCCAACTTGTACCTTTATTAACTTCAGATACAATTTTACAATTTCCTTGAAAATGATTCATTGCTTCTTGAACTGCATTTAAACCAACACCTCGTCCTGCATTATCATCAAGCTGATCCATTGTTGAAATTCCTTGCAAAAAGACCATATTGATAACTTCATCAGGAGTCATTGATATTAGTTTTTCTTCTGTAATGATATTCTGTTCAATCGCTTTTTGCCTGATTTTATTGGTATCAATTCCTTTTCCATCATCACTAATATCTACATAAACATGAAGGGCATCTTCTTTAATTTTAACAATAACCTTTCCTTCAATTTCTTTTCCTTTTTGTTTTCGTTCTTCTATCGTTTCAAGTCCATGAATGACAGCATTTTTTAATGTGTGGTTTAAAATTTCATGGAGTGCGTTCCAAAATTCTAAATCTGCAAGAACTCCTTCATCTTCATTTAAAAAGTTTGCTTCTTTAGTATATTGTTTTGCTAGGCTAGGAATCAGTCGTTCATAACGAGATAAATCAACTGGAACCTTCTTAATATTTTGATGAGTACCTACAAACTCATTGTATAAATTTCCAATTTGAATCAGTTTTTCTTCACTAAGGTTTTCTGAAACAGAATAAAACAGATCCTTGACCTGATTTGCTAATAACACATATCCATCAAATGACACAGAAAGATAATCTTTCTCTCCACGGTGACGCACTTCTCCCTGATCTTCTGCACGATCACGAATAAAATCTAAAAATATTTTTTCTTTTCCTGAAATATAGGAACGACTAATTTCAATTTGATGTCTAATCTTTTCTAATTCAGGGTTAATATCAAATCTGCTTGTTGAATCTTTTTCAAAGATTTCTAACATTTCTTGAACTTTAAAAATAAAGTTCTTCATTAATATGGCAATATCTTTTGTGTAAATAAATTCTAGATCAGAAAGAGGCTTTGTAATATCTTCAACTGAATGACAAAGCTTTTTGGATTCTGGAATAATAAATCCAGTATTTCCCTTTAATCCGTGAATTTTATTCCCTAAAAGACGAAGAAAATCAGTATATTCAAAAGCATTTTTACTTCTCATAAATAGAGAATACTCTTCAATATTAAGATTAACGTCTTCGGCATAAGCAAATACTTCTAATTTTTTGATTAAGGTTAAAATCTCAGATGCAAGATTATTACTATCCTTAATAATACTATGTTGCATTTGCTCATCAACAAGAAATGCTGAATCAAGTTGTTCTTGTTGTTGTTCCAGATGCTGAGACATAATTTCAGCTTTGTGCTCAACTTCTCTAGGAGAAAGTAAACCCAACATTAAATTTTCTTCTGGAGAGTAACGAAGTTGGACATCGAATGTATTTTCTTTTCCTTCTTTATCTGGAATTGAAATTTCAATTGGGAATGGAAAATCTTCCTTTTGCATGAAGCAGAATTCAAACAAAGGCTCAATTGAAGGATCATTAAGGTATGGACTAAATAAATGCTGATCTAAATTTTCCAAATTAGGTGCAAACTTAACAACAGTATGATCAACATATACAATGTGAATACTTCGATCAATTTTGATCAGCATTTCTTGAGAAACGGCTTCAACAGCACCTTGCAATAAAGAGAATGCAGACATATCATGACAAACACAAAACATTTTTTCTAATGTTCCATCCTGACTAAATAAACTTTTTGTGGAGAGCTGGACAGGAACAGATGTACCATTTTTGTGTTTTAAATAAAAAGTGAGTCCTTCAATTTCTTCAACATCATTGCTATGTTCACTTTTTCTTGGGAAATGAAAATAGAAAGAAACCAAAACATCTTCAGATAAAAGATCTGTAATTGATGTTCCGATTAATTTTTCATAAGAATAGCCTAAAACTCGCTCAATACTACTACTGATGTAGCTAAAATTTAAGTCTTGGTCTAATTCCCATAACATTGCAGGAATATGGTTAATTAAGACTCTAAAACGATTGTGATAGATTGAATCTTCTGATGGGGATGCCTCTTGTACTTGTGTTTCTTCTAAATCTAAGACAAAAGGGGCTTTTTTAAGTTTGCTTCGTGCCTCTATTTGTTGAAGAACTCTTCCTGTAAGTTCAAATAACGTAAATGGTTTAAAAATAATAGATTGAATTCCAACCTTCCATAATTCCGAGGCCAGCTCTTGTTTATCAGGTGAAAGGATGGAAATGATCCCTTGGCTCTGAATCCAGTCAATATCTAAGTTTTCTAACTCTTCAATTGAATCTAATTTAGAAAAATCAATAATCAATAACTCAGGTGGAGTTTCTTCGATTATTGTAAATCCTTCTTGAAATGTATGAGCAACAACACTATCAACATTTTCTTTCTCTAATGATGATATAATAAGCTGATTTGTTTCTTGGTCATTTCCAATAATTAAAATAGAACCCATAGAAATCCAATGAAAATGAATTAATTGTTGCTGCTAAACATTTAACTAACAAAGAACGTGATTTTATTTAGATAAAGCTAAAACTTTCTGTGGAATATCATGCAAATCTAAAATATGATCCACAGCACCGATTTTGATTGCTTCATTTGGCATTCCAAAAACGACACATGATTTTTCATCTTGAGCAATATTAATTGCACCTTGTTCTTTCATTTCTAACATACCTTTGGCACCATCATCACCCATTCCAGTCATAATCACACCGACAGCATTTTTTCCTAAATAACGTGCTGCTGAACGGAAAAGAACATCTACAGATGGACGGTGTCGACTAACTAGTGGTCCTTCTTTGATTTCAACATAATAACGAGCACCACTTCGTTTGATAAGAGCATGTTTATTTCCAGGAGCAATCAACGCATGTCCTCGAATTACAGCATCATTATTTTTGGCTTCTTTTACAGAAAGCTGACAAGTTTGGTTTAATCGTTCTGCAAATGCACCAGTAAACTTCTCAGGCATATGTTGTACAATAACGATGCCAGGACCATCAGGTGGAAAAGATTCTAAAAACTTTTTTAATGCTTCAGTTCCACCAGTAGATGCCCCTACAACAATTACTTTTTCTGTTGTTTGAAGCATTGCTCTATTTTTTGGTTTTTGAAGAATTACATCTGCTGTTAATTTGGGAGGAACATGATAGGGATCATTACTTGAGTTTTTTGCTCTTTTTGTAGGTGCTTGAGCTTTTCTTTGCGAGAATGGTTTCACCCTAGCTTTTGAAGCAGCCTTAACTGTATCACAAATTGTAACTTGAGATTCTTTTAAAAATTTTTTAGTCCCTAAAGTAGGCTTATGAATAATATCAATAGCACCATACTCTAATGCCTTTAAGGCACTTTCAGTTTGTGGACCTGCTAAACTAGAACAAATAACAACAGGGATAGGATGTTGTGTCATAATCTTTTGCAAGAATGTAATTCCATCCATGCGAGGCATTTCAATATCAAGCGTGATTACATCAGGAATAATTGTTTCTAGCTTCTTTGCTGCAATAAATGGATCAGAAGCTGTTCCCACAATTTCAATTTCTGGATCAGAACTAAGAACATCTTGCAATGTTTGTCTTACAACCGCAGAATCATCAACAATTAGAACCTTAACCTTTTGATTAAAAAGCATTTCTTTTTATCCTTTGTAGTAGAACTTCCCCTGTGTGTGTATAAAAGTAAAGCTTCCGACCATTTTTTCCACCAGTGTCAGAAGCAAGCACTTTGAACCCTAACCTGTTTAATAAATCTGTAGCAAGTTCAATATTTTGTCTTCCAACTGTTTTTGTTTCATCTGGAACTGAGAACATATCAGCACCACCAAAAAGTTTAATTTCTAATTCTTCCCGAGGACACTGCAATTTTTCAAACTCTCTTAATAGATATAAAAAAGAAGTATCAACATATTTTAGAATATCATCTTCTTGAAGGTCATAAAGTGTTGGAACTTGAAACTGCTTAACTTTATTTTTACGAGGTAATAATGCGTGAAAAATTCCACCAATCATTTTTTTTCGATGAAAAACCGTAATTGAGACACACGACCCTAAAATTGTACCAACAATACTCTGTTCGCCACCCGAAATATATGCCTCTGCGGGCTTTAAATAAACATAAGGTAAATTTTGTTTTTGTGCGAATTTCATCTTATTTTTTGATAGATAGTAGGAACAATAGATTGTAATGGAAGACTCATTCCAAATAGAGATTCAGAGTGTCCTACAAATAGATAGCCACCTACCTTCAAATGTCGGCATAAGTGCCCAAGAATTCTTTCCTGAGTTTCACGATCAAAATAGATAATAACATTTCTACAAAAAATAACATCTAACTTATCAGCAATTCCATAATCACTATCCATAAAATTGAGACGTTTAAACAAAATTAGTTTTCGAAGTTCAGGAGCAAATCGAACTAGCTCTTTCGATGATTCTTTACTTTTTAATAAATACCGTTTTCGTAACTCCATTGAAATAGGAGCAATTTTTTCATGTGGATAAATTGCTTTTTTAGCAATAGAGAGAACCTCTGTTGAGATGTCAGTTGCTAAAATTTGGGATGTAAAATGAATATTCGGATTATTTCTAGCAAATTCATTTAATACAATTGCTAATGTATACGGTTCTTCACCTGTTGAACAACCAGCACTCCACACTTTAAATGGTGATGGAGGCGAAGGTTGTCTATATAATAAAGGTAAAAGCTTTCCTTGAAGAAAGTCAAAATGTGCAGATTCTCGAAAAAAATCAGTTTTATTGGTTGTTACAAGATCAATAAAATGAATTTTTTCCACCTGCATTCCATCAGAACTAAAAAGGTAATCAATATACAGTGGAAATGTATCAAGATCTAGTTTTCGTAGTCGTTTCTGTAAGCGACTTTCTAACATTCCTTTTTTAGCAATTGGAAGTTTGATTCCAACTTCATTATAAATATAGGAACTAAGTTGGTTAAATTCTTTATTTGTTAAGCTTTTAAAAAATGAACTCATGAAAACCTAATATAACACGACTATATTTTTATTTTGCAAAGGCATTAGATGAACCTATAATTGTAAGTTCATCTGCTTGGAAAACCTGATCAACATCAAGTAGAATAATAAAATTATCACCTTTTTTGCCAATTCCCTTTAAGAAATCAACATTAATAGTTGTTCCCATTTTAGGGGGTGGCTCAATTTGGCTGTTTTCTAAGTCAATTACTTCTTGAACTGAATCAACAAGTGCCCCAAGAATAACAGATTCATTCTCAATAAGAACTTCAACAATAATAATACATGCATTAACTGTTTTCTTAGCTTGATCCATGCCAAACTTCAGACCTAAATCAACAACAGGAACGACACTTCCTCGTAGATTAATAACTCCTTCCATAAAATCAGGAGTATGAGGGACACGAGTGACACTTTTAAATTCTAGAACTTCACGAACTTTTGAAATCTCAATAGAAAAAACTTCATTCCGAAGAAGAAAGGTTAAATATTGAGTCAAATTTTTTATTTCTTCTCCCATCGTTATGTTCCTAAAGTTGGGTTATAGATCTAAGTGCTTTTCTTTTTGTAATAGTTGAACTGATGATATTGCAGGAAAACCAAAAAACTGAACTTTTTTTTGAACTATTTTTTTATCTCCATCAAGTATTTGAATGGTTTTTTGATTTTTTTCTGCAAAAAGTCCAATAGAATAAATTAACTGGATACCAGATAAATCAATTTCAGAAATTCTTTCACAATTTAAAATCATCTCATTTTGAATCTCAAAAACTGGAAATAATTTTTCTAAAAGAAGTTCTGCACTTTCAATATCTAACTTGCCTTGAAGAGTGAACAGGTTTCCTTCTTGAACAATCTTTAATGAATTCATAAAACTCCTTGAATTAATGTTTCAAGATTTAATACAAGACCAACCCGACCATCACCCATAATAGTTGCACCAGAAACCCCCTGATTTGATTGAAATAATTTTCCCATATTTTTAATTGCGGTTTGATGCTTTCCTACAACATAGTCAACTAAAAAACCAACTTTCTGGTGGTTTATTTCAGCCACAACAATTTGTTCAATTGGAGGAGGATCAGTTGTAAAATTAAGATATTTTCTTAAATTGATAAACGGGGTTAATTTTCCACGTAAATTAAACTGATCAGCTTTATTTTGATGGTGTTGATTCGATTGAATTTCAATACACTCTTCAACAGATTCTAGTGGAATTACAAAAAGCTCATGATCAATTTGTACTAATAATCCTTCAATAATAGCCAACATTAAAGGAATCTCAAGCTGAATTTTTGTTCCTTTTCCTTCCACACTAGATAATGATATTTTTCCTCGTAAAGACTGGATTGTTTTTTTCACAACATCCATTCCAACACCACGACCAGAAACGGTTGTTACTTTTTCTGATGTGCTAAGACCAGCAAGAAAGACTAAATTTAATAAATCTTGATCTAACATTTGTTGATCTGGAGAAATTAATCCCTTTTCCAATGCTTTTTGACGTACTTTTTCTACAGAAATCCCTTTTCCATCATCCTGAATTTCAATTGAAATATGATTGTTTTGGTAGGATGCAGAAAAAACTAGTTTTGATTCTTCAGGTTTTCCCTGTTTTATTCGCTCTTCAGGGGATTCAATGCCATGATCAATGGCATTTCTGATGATATGCATAAATGGATCATTCAATTGATCTAAAACATTCTTATCAATTTCAGTATCCATTCCTAACGTAATTAAATTTACTTTTTTGGCTTGTTCATAGGAAAGGTCTCGAACTAACCTTTTTAAACGAGTTGCAGATTCGCCAATAGTAATCATTCTTGCACGATGAGATATATCGTGAAGATTATTACTGATTTGTTTGATCTCATCGGAAATTAACAATAAATCTGAATCATTTCGTTCCGAAGCTATTTGATATAATCGAGCACCGCTAGCAATTAACTCTCCAATTTGGTCAATCATTAAATCAAGTTTTTCTGATGGTACTCGAATACTAGAAATTGATTGATTCGGTTTTTTTTCTGTAACAAAATTACGTAAATGCTCTTGTTCTAAAAGTGCTGCTTGAATTTGATTTTGTTTGACAATACCCGCATTTTTTAACAACAAGCCAAGTGGTTGTTGCTGTTGCTCAATAACAGATTGTAATTCATTTGGACTAATATCTTCTCGTTCAATTAGAATTTCACCTAGTTTTTTATCACCAGTAATTTCCTCAATTTTTTTAATTTTAATTTCAGAAGTATCTTCATAAAAAATAAAAAGATCTTTTACTGCATTTAGATCGTGGTTTGTCGTCAGAATAATATCCCACGCAATATAACAGATATCTGGGTTGTATTGAGATAAATCTGGAATATTTTCAATATTAGTAAGAAGAGTGTAGTCCCCAAGTAAACTGAGTTCTTCAATCAGAGACTGGAAGTCTCCACCTGAAATGAAAAAATCTTGTGCAGGCCGAAACTGAATACGATAGGTAATATATTTTGTATTTTCTTCTTTTATTTCTTCAGAGAAAATAGTTTCTTTGACTTCAAAGCCTGTATTTTTAACTTGTGTTAAATTTTGAAATGCTTGAATAAAATCTTGAGTTTTTTCTGATTCACAATCTTCATCATCATGAAGACAAGAATTAAGAATAATTCGAATATGGTCAGTAGCTAAAAGACTAAGGTTAATAATTTCATGTGTAGCTTGTATTTTTTCTTCTCGAAGTAAGGAATAAAGACTTTCAATTTCATGAACAAATTCAGCAACTTTATCATACCCCATAATTGAACTATTTCCCTTAATTGTATGCATTGAACGATAAATGCTTGAAATTAGCTCAAGATCACTATTATTTTGTTCTAGTTCAATCAATGAGCTTTCAATGATTGACAAGTGTTCGAGTGCTTCCTCCCAAAATAATTTTTTCTTTTCGTTTAGCATAAATTTAGTAATAGTCGAAGTTCAGATTTATAGAGAGTTTATCTCATGATAAATTCATGAGTGATGCCGTTTTGTTCGTGGATGTTCGTAATTTATTGTATTTTTAGATAATTGTAGAAATAATACTGTTCTTTTTTTAGGAATTATCTGTTAGAGAAATTAGAGTATTTGTATTAAATGGTCGAATCTGTTGATACAAGTAGTTATCTTAATAATATTGCTCTATAGGAAAAAAATATTTAAAGATACAATACATTTAAATGAAATTTATTGTTTTCTAAAGGGAAAAGAATTTTTTTTAACAAGAACATCATTAAAAACTTTACTAATGTTGATAGTTTAGTATTTAATTGGCGAAAATAATATTCTATTTTATTGGTTTAATTGAGTAAAAAGTCAAAATGGTAAATAATAACAACGAGGTTTTGAATAATTTAGGAATTGAAATTATTCAAACTGCAAGTTTAATTCATGATGGTAACCAAGAAGAAATAAACCAGAAACTGAATAATTTACTGCAAAATTTGCATGAAGATTTGCAACAATCCCAAGTAGTTCAGTTAAAAATACCAAAAATTGGAATGATAACACGAATTCTTGGACAAGAAGCACTATTTGTCAGGGGTGGTGGAAAAGCTTTCTTTTGGAATAGAAAAGAAGGTGTCTTTTACGGATAGATTTTTTAAAGTTATTTTTTTTGATTTAAATATCTTATGTTTGAGGTGCTTTTTTAAGAATGGAATTCCATCTTTTTAAGGATTTGAGAGAGACATTGTATTTTTTAAGTAAAAATGGCAATGTCACTCTTGGTTTCTGTTCATTTCGATTTACATTCAATATTTTTTTTCTTAGTTTTCTATTATAAAGAAAGAACACTTTGAATAGGAATTCTGATTCGTTGGTTCTGTCTTAATAATTGAGCCTGATAAATGTGATTAAGTAATGCCAGTTTGCGAGCACTTACTTTATATCTTCTTGAAATTTTCCACAAAGAGTCCCCTCTGCGAACACGATGTGTAATCCAGTAAATTTTTCGTGGTTTTAATTGTTTTAGTTTTTTTTGATTAATTCGAGCTGAAATTGGAAATCTTAATTCATATTTTGAATATGTTACTGGAGTAATCCTAGAGTATAAACTAGGATTCAATGTTGTGATTGTGTGTCTATTAGTATTGGTAACAGTACTAATCTGCTTAAAGGTAAGCCCCCCTTGAACAGAAACTGTTTTATATTGAACTTTTTTTTGTTGTTGTTGAGGTTGAAAACCGTAATGTTTTAAATTTTTAAATAAAATAGTAACAGCTAAAAATTTAGGAACATATTTTTGTGTTTCTTTTGGAAGTTTTAAAGACCAATAATCAGTAGGTAAGCCTTTTCTCTTATTTCTACGAATTTCTCGATGAACCCGCCTTTCTCCGCAATTATAAGCTGCAAGTGCAAGTTCCCATGTTCCAAATTCAAGATATAGTTTTTTTAGATATTTAGCTGCTGCATGAGTGCTGTGTTCAGGGTCAAGTCGTTCATCATGCCAATAGCTTTGGTTTAAATGATATTTTCTTCCTGTTTTCCGAATAAACTGCCATAAGCCTACAGCACTAGCCCATGATTTTGCTTTTGGATTATAATTAGATTCAACAGCAGGAAGATAGGCTAATTCTTGAGGTAAGTCATACTTTTTTAAAATCGGAAAAATCATCGCCAAATAGTGAGGAGATCGTTTTAATCCTCTTTCAAATAACTTTCTTTTTGTTGTAGAAAGTTTTTGGATATAAAAATTGATTTTTTGGTTACGATAGATTTTGATGCTAGAAAACTGATCTTTTTTCACACATTTTACAGATAAGCAGTTTTGCTTCAAAACTGATTTTTTGGAATTTGCTAATAAGTCAAAATAGCTCGTAGTTTCAAAGCAAACAAAACATAAAATAGTTAAAAAAATCAATTTTTGCACAGTATCTCCATTCTTTCTTATGGGTTTTATTTAGAATGATTGTATCAATACAAAAACAAGGCCACTTTTGTTTTGTTCCACTTTGCTTTAAAAAATCAATTTTATCATATAATTATGCAGAGATACAACTTTTTATTCTGAGAGAGTTATTATGCATTTAGCCTTTTTAGTAAATGATCAAATGAATTTTGTAGAAGATCACCTAAAAATGGAGTGTCTGCTCCAAAATTATGTATTGAATAAAATTCTTTATTAAGAGTTTGATATGTTCTTCTTGCGTAAAGCCTTCCTCTCAAAATCTCAAAGAGTAAATTAATGTGTTCAAAGTTCTCTAAGTAGATTGCAGCTAACCGTTCTTCTTCAATACGAGTAAAGACACGAATTGACTTTTGAGAATAGCACTCTCGGATTGCTTGATGAAGTTGATCATTTTCAGGATCTAGAGGTTTGCCTTCATCCATCATCATTAATTTAGCATGATTAAGTTGGTCAGGTAGAAAGGCATGATCAAAATCAATGGGGGTAATTTTGAATCGTTGAGCCAAATCCTTATTTACCACTCTACGAACTACATAATTTTTTGGATACATATCAGCAACACGCATTAGTCGGATACCTACATCACAACGAGTGGCTTCTTTTAAAAAAGAGTTGTTTGTTAATAAATCTTCAATACGATGTGGCTCTAAACGACTTGCAACCGTTCCTGGTGCCGCAGCTTTAACAATAATATGATCGTTAACCCAAAGATTAAATGGATAGATCAACATTAAATGAGATAAAAAAGCACAAATTAAACGAGGGTTATGAAGTGCCCGTTTTTTTACATAAAATGTTTTTTTGAATTGATCTTCATCTGGTAGGTCTGGATGTTTAATTCGAATCCGAATTGGTTTTGTACTTCCTTCGACCATGATTGATACATCATCAACAATGTATTCGTGGAAAATAGTACAATCATTATGAAATGGAGAATATAGATAAGCGGCTAAATTTCGAATAATTTCATTAAATTCATCTAAGTGCTCAGGAGCAATATTATAATGCTTATCATAATGCTTATCGTCCTTATCTCGCACAACTAAATATTTGGCAATTGTATCATAGGTAATGCTGTTATCACCTCGGTAATAATGTTTAAAATATTGTTTTAGAGTAGGTTTTTTTTCTTTGGGAACCGCCATAAAATCCTTTTTCAATAAGCAATCATTAAAAGGCTAAATTTTGTATGACACGCATACAACGTCTAAACAATTGCTTCAAGAAAGTTTATGATTTTTGGTTGATTGTAACCTGAATAGGTCTATCTTCTGAGGAGTTTGTAATGAGTGTTGACTTAGTCGTTTCTTGATCAGTTTGAGCTGGTTTATTAGGTTGTGCTTCTTGTGTCGCTTTTTTGATCATGTCATATCCTGTAGGTTTTTGAAAAAGCCTTAAATCAAACTCAGGAATTGCAGAGATGATATGTTCAAAAATATCAGACTGAATCGCTTCATAATTGGCCCAAACAATATCATTGGAGAAAACATAAACTTCAATAGGAAGTCCTTCTGATGTGGGTGCTAACTGACGTACAAGAAAAGTTAAATCTTGACGAATATTTGGATTTCTCTTTAAAAAACTTTCTAAGTAACTTCGAAATAATCCGATATTTGTAATTCTTTTTCCATTGAGCATCTGCTCTGAATCAATAGCATGATCTAAATTATATTGCTCATTATCCCGAATTCTTCGTTCAACCCAATCTTTAAAAATATGAATTTTTTTTAAACGATTTAGCAAGCTATGATCGCAAAATTTAATCGAAGTGTGATCTATATTAAATGCTCGTTTAATTCTACGACCACCTATTTTTGCTATTCCACGCCAATTTTTAAACTGAGTATCAAGAATTTTATAGGTAGGAATAATTGAAATTGTTTTATCAAAATTTTGCACCTTAATAGAATGTAGAGCAATTTCAATTACATCACCATCAGCACCATAAGCAGGAATTTCAATCCAATCCCCTAAACGAACAAGATCATTACTCGCAATTTGAATTCCAGCCAGAAAGGATAAAATTGTATCTTTAAAAATTAATAAAATAACAGCCGTTAATGCTCCAAGACCACTAAGAAGAGCAATTGGTGAAATACCAAAAAGAATAGAAAAACTACTAACTCCAGCAATCAGGTATAGGGTCATATTAAGAAACTGAATATACCCTCTGAGCGGACGTTTTTTAGAAATCGGGCTTGTTTCATAAATGGCCAATCCAGCATCACCAATTTTTACAAATAAATAAGCAATATGAAAAACGATATATGCTCGAATAAAACGTCCACTTGCTACTGAAATTGTAGGAAATAAACGCAATCCATAGTAAGTAATTAAGACTGGAATAAAGTAAACAAGAGCTTTAAAAACACCTTTGTCTAATAGTGTATCATCATAATTATTTTGAGAACGACGTACAATGTTCGTAATCCATTTATAGAGATATACCTTAACTAATAAATAACTGATAAAACCTAAGAAAATAATACTAAGAAAAAGAGCTGTATTTTCTATGATTTGGTTATCAAAAATGAATTGTTGAAATTTAGAGACATTCACTATGAATACACGGTTAGACTTAGAATTATTAATTTATGATTTGTTTTTGGAACTAAAACAAATAGAGAAAGCAAAAAGAAATTGCTTAAAGCGGTATATGAAGAGAGCAAGGATTCTTGCTCTCTGTAAGTGGTCTAGTATACTTTTGCCATCTCATCAATAGCTAATTGAAGTGCAGTTCGCCACTCATTTTCTAATTGAGCTGTAAACTCATCATCAAACTCAGAAAGTGCTTTAATTAAACTATTTGTCCAAAAAGGATAAAGTTCAGGATTAATATTTAAATTCTGAACGTTATGCTTAGTCCCTAGTCGACTAATAATATTTGCAGCAAGCTCATCACGATTTGCAAATTGAACGGCAAGGTTGATTCCATATCGAAGAAGCTTCATCTGTGCATCAAAATTTGTATTTGCAAATCTTGGCTTAATTTTTGGGTCAGAACTTAGAAAAATTTCATAAAAACGATCAATGAATCCATCTTTCATTAAACAACGATTTAAACTTGTTTGAATGTTTGGAAATGCTAAATTATCGTTATTATTAT
>JBNMNM010000033.1:0-13472 GCA_051275585.1 bacterium
TGTCCTGAAGAGTTATTTGGTGAATTAAATCTTCAAAAAACAAAGAATGAGTTACTCAAAAAAATCAAACGAAAGTATCTTGAGCTAGCTCATTTGACTCATCCAGATCACTATGAAAACGAAAAGAATCAAAAGTTAGGACAAGAAGCATTTGCTCGACTTCGAGTGATTTACGAAGCCGCAGAAAAAAAAATTGCTAATCGAACTTATGGACTTCGCCAAAGCATTGAAGGTGAAGGTTATGATTTTTCAATTCAAACTAGAAAAAATGAGTATCGAATTAATACGACAGTTGCAGAAGGTGACTTAGCCACAATTTATGGTGGATATAGTGTTAAAACAGATTCTGATTTAGACGATCGAAAGGTAATTGTAAAAGTCGTGGAGGATAAAGCTGATAATGACTTGATGCAATGTGAGGCTAGAACTTTAAAGTTACTTCATGGTGAAGGAGGAAATAATACAAAGCATCTTCCTAAATTCATTGATCAGTTTAAAACTAGTGATGGTCAATTATCATCAGTTTTAACTTATGTTCATGGACATGATTTATATTCAATTCGAGAAAAATATCCTGATGGAATTCCACAAGAACATTGTATGTGGATTTTTCGTCGAGTTTTAAGTGTGCTTGGTTTTGCTCATAATAAAGGAATTGTTCATGGAAACATTGAACCAACCCATTTATTGGTTCAAGCAGATAATCACAATGTAGTTTTGATTGACTGGTGTTATGCGATCTATAAACCAGGGCAAACAGGACAAGGGTTTAAATGTTATAATGAAGAATATTCAGCTCCAGAAATAGCAGAAAAAAAACCTCCACTTCCTGCCGCAGATTTATATTCTTTAGGGAAATGTATGATTTATCTGTTAGGTGGCAATATTGAGGATGACTCAATGCCTGATCATATTGACGATCGATTACAACGCTTCATTCGTTTTTTTACCCGTCCAAGTCCAGTGCAAAGAGCACAAGATGCGTGGGAAATGTATGGTAAAATCGCTGAACTACGAAAAGACATTTTTGGAAAACATAAATTTTTAGAATTCAAAATGTAATTCAAATTTTACTGAGGAGGAAATTCTGATGGGTGGTGGATATTACGATTATGATATAGCAGCAGATGCACGTTCAAGTAATCAAGATGCATTTACTTACTCTGGTTACGGAACAGATGCTGAATCTTCTGTAAATCGAGAAGAAGTTCATGAACTTCTTAACCCACATGGTGCAAGTCGAGAATGTGTTAATCAAACTCCAATTGTTGTGGCTCTTGATGTAACTCGATCAAGAGGAAATGACAGTCGAGTGATGTATGAAAAACTTCCTACATTCATCGGACAAATTGAACTCAAAGGTTATGTTGAAGGTAGTGCTGTTAGTTTCTGTGCTATTGGAGATGCAACTGATGGAGATAAAGCTCCTGTTCAATCGAGTCAATTTGAAGCAGATAATCGACTTGATGAAGCAATAAGTCATTTTTGGTTAGAAGAGGGCGGTGGTGGTTCTGGACAAGAATCTTATGAGCTTGTTGCCTATTACTATGCAAAGCATTCAAAACTAGCTTGCAATGAAAGTGGAGAAAAAGGATATTTCTTTTTTGTTGGTGATGAAGGTTTTTATCCTAAAGTTTCAAAGGAACAAGTTAAAAATATTTTAGGACAAGATATTCCTACAGATCTTGACTCAAAAGAAATTTTTAAAGAGTTACAAGAAAAATATCATGTCTTTTTTATCTATCCTCAAAAGTCATGGGAGGAGCGAAAAGGAGATATTGATGCCGAAATTCGAAAACGTGTAGAACAAGCTGGTGGTCAATATGATAATGTTGATGTTCGAGCTTCCTTAATTTGGAATAATCGAAATGATTTAGATGTTCATGTTTTTGCTCCTTCTGGTGAGGAAATTTGGTATTCAAGTAAACGGTCACGATGCAATGGCTGGCTTGATGTTGATATGAATGTTCAAGGAGAAACTCTAAAACCAGTTGAAAATATCCGATGGGCAAAAGGACAAGCTCCAAAAGGGCATTACAAAGTAATTGTTCAAAATTATGGTTTTCATGAATCTAAGGAAACACCAACTCCATTTAAAGTTGAATTAGAAATTAATGGCAAGATTCAACATTTTGAAGGTGTTGCTTCTCCAAATGGTGAAACTGGTGCTCAGAGTAATATCACAGTTTGTGAATTTGATTATGATCCTGAAGCAAGAGAAGTGATAGAAGAAGATCTTACAGTTTACAAAGGTTATGATGATACTTTAATTTTAGATCAATGGAAAAGCGTAATCCCAGAGGAAAATATTCTACTGATTGAAGATCCACAAAGTATTATTGATGTTATGCTTGGATCACTTGCATTAGTTACTGGAAGTGCTGATTTGGATTCTTATCTTGTTGACTTAAAATCAAGAAATGAAAACCAATTGCAACGAGAACAAACCTATAAAGCATTGGAACATCTAGCGAGCAATCATGCTTTAGCAAAAATTGAAGTTGGTGGTTCATTGCCTCCTAAAAGTGCAGGAAAACAGAGGAAATCAGGAACCAAACGACTATAATGAATTTATTTGAAAATTATATTGTTGTTGGTTTAGGATTTGGAGATGAGGGAAAAGGAACCATTACTGATTTCTTGACCTATCATCTCTCTGCAACTGCTGTTGTTCGATATAATGGTGGGCCACAAGCGGCTCATCATGTAGTTTCTTCTGACCTTAAAACACACTGCTTTTCTCAATTTAGTTCAGGATCTTTTCACAAAAATGTAAAGACATTCCTATCATCTTCAATGGTGATTGATCCCATATCCATTCTTTTAGAAAATCAAGCCTTACAAAAAAATCAAGTTAATCATGGATTAAAAAATTTAGAACTTCATGAAAATTCTGTTGTGGTAACTCCTTTTCATAAATCCATTAATCGTATTTTAGAAATGTCACGAGGAGGAGAGGTTCATGGTAGTTGTGGACTTGGTGTTGGAGTGGCAACGCTTGACTCAGAAAAACAAGAAGATATTATTATTTATTGTCGTGACTTATGGGATGAAACTCTTCTTTGTAAAAAATTAGAGAGACTTAAACAGCAAAAAGTTGAAAAAGCAGATCAAATTCTTTCTCTTGCAAATCTTTCAACAAAAATAATCCAAGAGTTTGAAAAATTACAAGCAATTCAAGTACAAGCTCATTTATTGCCTCGTTATCAAGAATTTATAAACCAATTCCAAAAACGACCATTATCAAAAATTGAATGGGATTCAGCTTTAAAAAAAGAAAATCGAATTGTATTTGAGGGAGCACAAGGAGTTTTATTAGATCGAAATCATGGCTTTTTTCCTTATGTAACACCAAGTTCAACAATTCCAAATAATGCTAAAAAGATTAAGGATGATTTAAATTTAAAATCAACAGGGTATTTAGGAATTCTTCGAGCTTACCATACACGTCATGGAGCAGGGCCTTTTGTTTCTGAGTCGGAAGAGTTAACACAAAAAATTCCAGATTTTCATAATGGACGAGGAGCTTGGCAAGGCGTTTTTCGAATTGGTTGGTTCGATTTGGTTATGGCAAAATATGCAATTGAATTAGTTCCACAACTTGATGGATTAGCAATTACTAATTTAGATCGGTTAGAACCTTTTTGTGATATTCAAATTTGTGAAAAGTATCATTTCGTAGGAAAGGTTGATGAAGGATTTCAACATTTTTTTAGTTTTTCTGAGGTTGGTCAGAATGTTGAAGTTACAAAAATTGATTCAAATGCAATTCATTCTCAAGAAGATCAAAAAAAACTGACAAACTACTTATTTCAATGCAAACCAATTTATACAAAAATTGAATCATGGAATCGTAAAAAATATTTACAGCAATTAGAAGAAAAACTAGGTTTGCCTGTAATCATTACTTCCAGCGGAATGACCGCAAATGATAAAGTATTCACTAATTTTAAAAATTGAAGATGAAAAAAATTGTTTTAATTAGTCTTGTTTTTCTTTTTCCTTTTTATAGTTTTGGGAAAGAAAAAATTTGTAAATGGAATCAACAACCACAGTTTTCAAAATATAAGGTCAAAAAGATTTTTCGTGGAAAAGGAAAGTCTCCCAATTTTTCAAAAACACCGAAATGGAAATATTTTCGAACAGCGTTACGATATGCCTCGAAAAGAAAGGTGAATTTTGCGGGCAAATATATTGTGACGGAGTGGGGATGTGGTTCTGCTTGTCAAGCACATGCTTTGCTAAACTCAAAAACAGGGCGAGTTTATGATATGCCTATTACAACTAGTTTAGGAATAGAACGCCATCCAAATAGTCGGTTGATTATTGCAGATCCTCTTGATCTAAACGAGGAAAAAGGAACATATAATTATTGGCGAACTGTTTATGGAATGCCTCGTTATTACCTTTGGAATGAAAAAAGAAAAAAAATTCAACTTCTCTGTAAATTGAAAAAACAAAATAATTCTCGTTAAAAATCCTGTTTTAGAAAGTATAGTAACCCGAATTAGGTTTGT
Organism: bacterium; assembly: GCA_051275585.1. Taxonomy (GTDB): domain Bacteria; phylum SAR324; class SAR324; order XYD2-FULL-50-16; family JBNMNM01; genus JBNMNM01. The sequence goes on from JBNMNM010000033.1 coordinate 4,518, forward strand.
CTTGGCACAGTTTTTAGCTATATCATTTTCATACATGTAAGAATTAAGATCGTCTAAAAACACCTTGAATTCTCAATTAAAATAAGAATAACAAACTCGGCAATTTTTACGCCAAGACAAACCTAATTCGGGTTACTATATATTCTTTTATTTTTCTAATTAAATTCTGCCATTTTCCGCATTGTTGAGGTTGTTCTTCATAACTAAAATTAAAAAACCTTATAATTTTAGCATGGTGTGACTACAGCGATGAAACATGTCGATAAGTAATTCTACCCTAATAAAATATTGTGTTTTAAATAAATTTTTTATCAAAGATGGTTAGTTGCAAAACGGCAGATTATTTGCGATATTAGAAACGCTCTAATCTTAAAATAAGAGAGTTTTTTCAGTTCTTTAGAAATTATGGATAGAGGACTGGATCACATGTTTTTATTTTGATTGAATATATTTATGATATTTTGAAACGAACTAATTGTTTTTAAAATAGTATAATTTTTAGTAGATGTTTAATTTTGATTCTATTTGAGGAGGGGTATGTTTTTGATTAAAACTATTCGGGTAAAAATCGCACTGTGGACAGGTGTGTGTTTACTAACAGCCATTACTATTATCACTGCCTATTCAGGTTATTCATTACGAGAAGAGGCAGTAAATCGTGCTATTGCCGAAGCCGAGGGTTTAGCTAAAAATGAAGCAGTCAAAATTCAGTTAAAAGTGGAAAGAGCCTTAGATATAGCTCGTACACTTGCACAAACGCTGACGGCAATCCCAGCAAATAAGAAGAAATTTAAGCTCACCAGAGACTTTGTAAATACATCATTGCAAACAATTTTGTCTAAAGAACCCACACTCTTGGGGATTTACACTGGCTGGGAAGCTAATGCCTTTGATGGAAAAGATCGAAGATTCAGAAAGCAGGCTCCTGGTCATGATAAAACTGGACGTTTTATTCCTTATTGGACTCGAGGTCCCGCAGGAAAAATAGCCCTTCAGCCTTTGGAAAGTTATGATGATAAGACTAAAGATGAGTTTGGAATTAGAACAGGAGATTGGTATTTGCTTCCTAAAGAAACACGACAAGAACATATTATTGATCCATTAGTGTTTGATGTACAAGGAAAGAAAACTATGTTGACTTCAGTAGTGGTGCCGATTGTTTATCAAGGAAAATTTTATGGTATGACAGGTACTGATCTCAGTATAGGATTTCTTCAAAATATTGCAGATGGAATTGATCTCTATGATAAAACAGCGAGGATGGTATTTCTGAGCTATAAGGGGAAAATTTCAGGGATTACAGGAAAAGCAGAGCTCAATGGAAAACATCTTCGAGAATTGGGATTAGAACGTAAAGATGAAAAAGAACTTTTACAATCTATTCAGAAAGGAATTAAAAAGATTAATTTTCACAATAATAACCTAACAGTTCGTTTACCAATACACTTTGGTAACACAAAAACTCCGTGGATGGTTCTTATTCAAATCCCAAAAGCTAAGATTTTAGAAAAGGCCAATTCAACCATTCTAAAATTAACACTTGTTGGATTGATTCTTGCCATTATCGCAATTTTTATTCTCTATCTGATTGCAGGAACTATTTCTAAACCACTTCATAAAGCAACCGAGGTTCTAGAAGAAATTGCTGTTGGTGATCTTTCAAAAGAGTTTGTTGTTGAGGGAACGGATGAAACAGGGAAATTACTTTATGCAATGAGTAATATGGTTGTTTCTCTCAAAAATAAGAGTGAACTACTCGAACAAATTGCAACTGGAGATCTGACTGTAAATGTAGAATTAACTTCTGATCAAGATGTACTAGGACATTCTCTTCAAAACATGTTGGCAGCTTTACAAGATAAAGTTGATCTTTCAGAACAGATTGCTCAAGGAGATTTATTTGCTGAAGTTAAGCTAGCTTCAAAAGAAGATTCCCTAGGAAAAGCTTTGCAATCAATGGTGAAATCGTTACGTGAAAAACTTCAGTTATCAGAACAAATTGCTCAAGGAGATCTTTCAGCAAAAGTTAAGCTAACATCAGAAAAGGATTCCTTAGGTAAAAGTTTACAAGTGATGGTGAAATCATTACGTGAAAAACTTAAATTATCAGAGCAAATTGCTCAAGGAGATCTTTCATCAGATGTTACACTGGCTTCCGAAAATGATAGTCTTGGCAAGGCATTGCAAACAATGAATGGAAGTCTAAATGAAGTGATTGGACAAGTAATGACTTCAACTTCACAATTCAATATTGGAGCACAACAAATTTCCTCTTCTAGTCAGTCAATTTCTCAAGGAGCCGCAGAACAAGCCGCTTCCATTGAGGAAGTTGCTGCTTCTATGGAAGAGATGAGTTCCAATATTCAACAGAATGCAGATAATGCTCAAGAAACCAATAAAATTGCTCGGAAAACTGTTACGGATGCATCTCAAAGTGGTGAAGCTGTTGCAGGAGCCGTTGTAGTTATGAAGGAAATTGCGAGTAAAATTCTGATTATTGGCGAGATTGCACGACAAACCAACATGCTCGCTTTAAATGCTGCAATTGAGGCAGCAAGAGCCAAAGAGCATGGAAAAGGTTTTGCTGTAGTTGCTTCGGAAGTTCGGAAACTTGCAGAAAGTTGTCAAGAAGCCGCAGGTGAGATTACAGAATTATCAAATTCCAGTGTTCAAGTTGCAGAGACTGCTGGAGATATGTTGAAGAAACTGGTTCCAGATATTCAAAAAACGGCTGATCTAGTTCAGGAAATTAGTGCGGCAAGTCGAGAGCAAAGTACTGGAGCAGAGCAAGTAAATCAGGCAATTCAGCAGATGGAACAGGTAATACAACAAAATGCTCAATCATCAACAAATATGGCAGCAATTTCAGAAGAACAAGCATCTCAAGCTATTTTATTAAATGATACGGTTAGTTATTTTAAAATAAAAGGTATGGGTGCGGTTAAAACTACAAATAGAACTCTAATCCCTCAGGCCAATTCTGTTTCTGAAATTAATTATGGAAATATCAGAAAGCCTTTTGTAAGCACTACACAACTAATAGGTTCAGCACCAACATCTTCTGAACATGGAATTGATATCGATATTTCTGATCAAGATTTTGATCGTTATGAGTAACATCAGATATTTGCTCAATATGTTCGTAAATTAAGAAAAATCACCTTCTCTCAGTAGGAAAATTTTGAGAGAAGGTGATAAAATTTAAGTAAAAAAATTGCAACTTTTTCTCCTAAAAAGAGTTCACGGTTATCTTTGGAATGAGAGAAGATAAAAGTTAAAACTTCTCTAGACATCGAAAAAAATCAAACTAAGTCTCATTGAAAATTTGTAAGAACTCCTTGCTCAAAAATAAGAAGCAGACTAAGAAATGATCTTTCTTCTTATTTTTCCCCACAAAATACAAACTACTTTTTGATAAACACCATGATTCATGTAAGCAATTTAGGGATGAACTTTGGCGAGAAAGTTCTTTTTGAAGGAGTCAATCTTAACTTAACTCCAGGAAATAGCTATGGTTTAGTTGGTGCGAATGGATCAGGAAAAAGTACGTTCATCAAAATGATTGATGAAACTAGTGATATTGTTCCTGAAAAAGGCGAGTTAATTATTCCAGCAGGAATTAAACTTGGAATTCTAAAACAGGATCACTTTGAATATGAAGATGTTTCAATCATAAATGTAGTTTTGATGGGAAAAACACTCTTATGGAGTGCGATGGAAGAGAAGGAAAAAATCTTCGCAATGGAAGAAATGGATAACGAGGCTGGAACTCGTCTTGGCGAATTAGAAATGATTGTTGCTGATGAAGATGGGTATCAAGCTGAATCAGTTGCGGCTGATTTGTTAGATGGTCTAGGGATTCCTACAGAGCAACATCTAAATCCACTTTCTAGTTTATCAGGTGGTTATAAATTACGAGTTTTATTAGCTCAGTGTCTGTTTAGTGAACCTGATGTTCTTCTTCTTGATGAGCCTACAAATCATCTTGATATTCTTTCGATTGGCTGGTTGGCTGATTACTTAAATGATTTTAAAGGAACTATTTTAGTAATTTCCCATGATCATCATTTTCTAAATCAAGTAACAACTCATATTCTTGATGTGGATTATGAAACGATCATTTCTTATAAGGGAAATTATAATCAGTTTCTTGCTGCAAAAGAATTAGAACGAGAACAAAAAGAAACTGAGATTGTTCGTCAGGAAAAGAAACGAGACGATTTACAACAATTTGTTGATCGATTTAAAGCAAAAGCAAGTAAAGCAAAACAAGCTCAAAGTAGAATGAAAATGCTTGAGAAATTGCCTGATCTTCAAATTAAACGAAGTTCTCGGGTATTTCCTAATTTCCGTTTTCAAACAAAAAGACCATCAGGAAAAAGAGCTCTTGAAGTGAAAAACCTTCATAAATCCTTTGATGATAAAAAAGTTCTACAAAATGTTTCTTTTGAAGTAACACGAGGAGAACGAATTGGAGTTATTGGACCAAATGGGGTTGGGAAATCAACACTATTAAAAATCTTACTTGATCAATACAAAGCAAGTCAGGGTTCCTTTGAATGGGGACATGAAGTTTCAATTAGTTATTTTGCTCAGGATCATAAAGAAGCAATTCCACCAGACTCAACACCTTATGAGTGGCTATATGGTTTTGCTCCTGGTGAGACGATTGGAGCAATTCGTAGTCTTCTTGGAATGATGCTTTTTAGTGGTGATGATGTTCACAAAGCAACAGGAACATTGAGTGGTGGAGAAGCCGCAAGATTGATCTTTGCTAAAATTTTACTAGAAAAAAGCAATCTTCTGATTATTGATGAGCCTACAAATCATATGGATTTAGAAGCCATTGAAGCTCTTGGTGATGCTTTAGTAAAATATGAAGGAACTGTTTTATTTGTAAGTCATGATCGATACTTTGTTGAAAAAGTAGCCAGCAGAATTTTGGAACTTAAAGTAGATGGTTATGAGTCTTTTGACGGTGGATACAAAGAGTTCTTAGAATGGAATAAAGATGATCATTTAGATCGAGATAGTTCATTAAAAAAGGCCTCAACACAAGCAAAGCAGAATAAAAAAGAGGAAAAAAAGGTTCAAGTTTCAAATCAAGATAGACAAAAGATTCAGAAAGAGAAGTCTAAATTTGAGCGAGCCTTAAAAAAATCAGAATCGAAAATTGCGGATCTTGAGAAAAAAACGGAAGAGATTAAAAGCAAGTTTAATAATGATACCACTCTTTATCATAAAGAAAATAAAAAGAAATTATCAGAGCTTACTACTCAGCAGACTGAGTATGAAAATCAAATTAGTAATGAAATGGAGAAGTGGGAAGAGACTCAGTTGAAGCTAGAAGGAATGAACGTTCTTTAAGAAATAAGCAAGTCGTAAAACTTTAGAACTCCTTACCTTAATTTTCTATTGAGGTGAGGAGTTTTTAGACGTTTGGGTTCGTATTTCTAAAATTGCATTTTAAAATTTAGTTGAGTAGCTAAGCCTTGGTCACTATTAGCAATGTTAAACATAAAGTTGCTTTTTTTCTGAGGAATTGTATTTTTACTAATTCGTCCACCAGACAAATAAACAGGTTTACTTCCAACTAAAAATCCCATCAATCCACCAAATACGATACCAGAACCAATATACTGAGCATTCTGTCTAGATTCACTACTACTTGATGATGATGAGCTAATCATCGCAAGCCAAGCCCCAAGCATAAGTCCTGTTCCAGCACCCCATGCAATATTTTTTGGAAGCAAAGGAGCAGATTCAGCAATTGCAGCTTTTATATTAATTTTTTTGCCTGTACTAGTTGTGAGTTGTTGTGTGCTTTGTCTTTGTAAAAGTTCTTCTTCACTCAGGTAGTCCCCACCACCAGTTTCAAATTCCGATTTTCCAGAACCAGTATCAGATTTTTGAGATGAACCAGAACCTGAAGAAAGAAAGTCATCTCCAAAAGAATCTTCAAAACCATCTAATAAATTTTCTTTCCAAAGACCCTTGCCTTTATCTTCTAAATAACCATCACCTTTTGCTTGTGCAAAGAGGATAGGAGGAAAAGCCAAGAATAAAATAAGAAAAATTGTAATAATTCGTTGCATTCGATTTCTTACGAGAGAGATTCATCAATCACTATTTTTTTATGTAAACAATAATGCAATAGGTGAACCAGAGTAACCATAGATACAGCTCAAAAGGGGGAATCTATGTGAATTTTGTGATAAGAAGCATCTCACGTAAAACTTTTGCGGCTAAAATTGCAGAAATTTTACTGTTATCAACTAATGGATTTAATTCAACAAGATCAAAACCAATGAGTTGAATTCCTTGAAATGCTTTCAAGAAAGACATAAATTGATGAAAGTCGATTCCACCAGGTTCAGGAGTACCCGTTCCAGGTAAATAAGCAGGATCAAATACATCAAGGTCAATTGTGATATAAACGGGACGGTTGCCGATTTGTTCTCGAACTTTTTGAAACTGATCTTGATGAAAAGTAAATAAAGTTTGATTTTGCCGAATATACTGAAATTCCTCTTTTGTTCCTGAACGAATTCCAAATTGAAAAAAATCAGTTACTTGAGGTAACTCAATGCATCGCCTCATTACTGTTGCATGAGAAAACTGTTCACCTAGATAATCTTCTCGCAAATCGGCATGAGCATCAAGTTGGATTAATACAAAAGAGGGATATTTTTCCGCATAGGCTTGAAGTGCTGGAAAGGTAACTAAATGTTCTCCTCCAATCATTGCGGTTTTTCGGTTTTTATCTAATTCAGAGGATACAAATTGCTGGATTGTTTCTAACGCTCGAATGGTATTTCCTGGAGCAATTTCTAAATCACCAACATCAGAAAATGAAACTTCATCAAGCTCTTTATCAAGATAAGGACTATACTCTTCCAAATTTTGAGATGCTTCTCGAAGGGCATTTCCAGCAAACCGAGAACCAGGCATAAATGAGACAGTACTGTCGAAGGGAGCGGAAAAAAGAGTCCATTCCGTGTGCTTTTCCTGAGCCTGTGAACCCAAAAATGATAAAGAGTAGCATTTCATTATGTTTAAGTTTTTCTTTTGGCAGGTTGCTGTGCTTTTAAATAAAGCACTTTAAATGCTAATTTTTTTTGATGAAAGTAATGTGATTTTTGTTGGTACTTTTCCAACGTGTGATTACTTACTAAAAATCATTTGTAATGATCAAGTGGAAAAGTGATTTGATATGACAGCTATTTTTATACCATAGATACAAGAAGGAAATGCCATCCGATGAAGTCACATTGGTATTTTTTCAGGAGTTTCAAAAAAAACTTCATTTAGAGGAATTACAAGGTCAATTTCAAAATATTCAGTCACTTAACTTAAGAAAAACGAATCCATCACTGTGTATATCAAAGGGTTAGATTTTCTTGTTCTTATTCTTAAACAAGTCTTTACAAACAAAGGTGACGTACTCTTGAATAGTAACAAAATTCAAACAATCTATCAAAAACGATGAAAAGTTGAAGAGTTTCATAAATCAATTAAATCAAACACAGGAATAACGAAATCTCCTACTCGAAGAAGACAGACACAAAGTAACCACTTTTTTGCTTCAATCGATGCATTTGTAAAACTTGAGCGTGCAAGTAAACTAAATCATTGTTCTCTCAAATCTAGACGTTATCTTAATGCTCTCAAAGCTAGTTTTAAGGAGTTAAAAAACTTAGAATCTAATCTTATTTTATAAAAAAGATGAACTATTGCAAAAAGTGTTCACGTAACATCAGTAATTTAATTTTAATGTGTCTATCTAGATCACGTTTTTGGATTGGAATAGAAATCGTTGTGGGTTTAAAGCCATCTTTAGAAATTTTTAGACGATATGTTCCTGCTGAAAGTTTCATATTCTGAGTAAATTTCATATTATGATTTATAAAACGAATTTTTGCCTTGTGTGGTACTACATCTAAATATAATTTGTATTTATTCAATTTCGAACTATGGGCAACTTGATAACCAATAGATGCAATGTAAATTACTTGGTTATTTGGTTTATGTGCAGTCAAGTAGAGTATTTTAAATGCAATCTTATTATAATAAATAGGGGTTGTTTTTTGTTGGTACTTTTCTAATTTGTGATTCATCACCAAAATACTTCTTTGGTAATCTCCAGCTTAATTTTGTAGTGTATTCAAAGTTTCTTTTCCTAAGCTTGCCCAATGACCGTTCTTAGTATTCGTGGTATCTAATCTACGGCTTTCCTGTTGGCGTTGCAAAATTAAACGATTTTCTAAATGCTCAGAATATTCTTTTGATAATTGTTTCCACTGTTGGGTCGCACCTTCAATCGTATTACTATACTTCCCTTTAACCTGCTTTTTCATTTCAGCAACTTTTATTTCTAAAGTACGAACTTCAGCCGTAATTTCTTTTTTTCGAGTTTCCCATTGTTGATATTTTTCACGAATACTACCTGATACTTGGCTATTTCTAGAACGAATTTTCTCTAATTGTTGTTGAATCCATCGAATCAGCCTTTTATTTTTACCTAATTTTAGAGTTTGAAGCTGATTTATATAATCTTTTTCGTTCAAAATAACAGCACTACTATGACTACTAATTGATTTACTACTATTCCCTTTTTTCTTACGAGCAAAAGGATAAACCTGAACAACAGAGAGTTCAATTTGAGTAGTTGCAAAAGTTGTTGAACGGCAGGTTATAAGAGCTGTGAAGCTATTTTTTTTGAGTTCTTACTTATTGCCACAAAACAACACCAGCAAAAGTAGCTCCGATTTTTTCGACGTTATGTTCTATACTAATGCTTTTTACTTCTTTAATTTCCCAGCCTCTCATATGAAGAGCCTCTTCTGCCATTCTGCGAACATGTTTTTCAACTGCACCTGCATTTTCTGAGGAAGAGAATTCCATGATTACCCCTGGTAGAGTGCTATCTTTAGGAATTGCAATTGCGACTGCCGA